>JAEUJM010000008.1 GCA_016794585.1 Acidimicrobiales bacterium | reverse complement strand
CGCCGTCCTCGCGGTTCTGGGCGACCCGGACGACCTCCTCGCGGAACTCCTTCGGATACGGCTTGGGCATGGTGCACATCCTCTCCCGTGGCACCACTCAGCACCACAGATCAGATGTCACCCCGCCGCGCGGCAGTCCCGAGTGTTCGCAGACGGGGAAGGCGAGGCGGGTGGCGTCGCGTTGTTTGCCGGTGAAGAACCGGCGGGTCTTGGAGTAGTTGAGGGCGTGGCCGTTGGTGTCGAGGGCGAGGACTTCGATCCATCCGGCGATGGAGGCCCAGACGGCTTGTTCGGGGGTGGCGGGGGTGCCGTCGGCGAACTCGCAGCGCCGTTGGAACGGGTAGCGGTACTGGTTGGGGTCGTCGCCGCGGATCGCGGCGAGGATCCGGGCCAACGCGATCAGGTAGGTGGGTTGGTCGCAGACGATGGTGGTGCCCAGCGAGGACTCGGCGGCCACGCCTGCGTGTTCGCGGGAGGCTTCGGCCATGTTGGCCAGGGCGTCGTGGCGGCGCTGGGCGGGGGTGCGTTCGAGATCGTTCACGGTGGCGGCGTCACCCAACCGGGCGCGGGCGTCGGCCCACTCGGCGTCCAACAAGAGCTGGTAGTGGCGGTCGAGCTCGGTCTTGAACACGTGGAACCCGAACGGTTCCATCCACCCGTCCACCTGGCCCATTCCTTCGAAGGTCTCGGAGGCGTGCAGCCGTCGTTCCTCGTAGTTCGACAGGGCGCGTTTCTCGGTGCCTTCGGGGTCGACCGCGGCCCGCCAGTTCCGGAGCTCCCGGGCGAACTCGTCGTAGGGAAGGGTGCGGGCCTTGTCGACCAACATGGCCTCGTCGCGGGCGAACTCGACCGCCAATGCGAACAGGTTGGCCCGACACAACGACGACACGTGCTCGAGGCCGATGTCGCCGAGCTCGAACGCGGCCACGGTGTGGGGCATGCCCCGGAGCTTGCGGGCCAGGCCCCGCCGCCACCCGATCGAGTCCTGCCGCCCACACGTCAGCTCCGCGATGCGAGCCGGGGCGGACAGCGCCCCGGTGGCCTTCCACTCCTTGGAAGCGTCGTAGACGCCGAGGCACTCGATCTCGGCGGCGTCGACCATGGCCCGGATCTGCGCGAACCCCACCAGCGAGTCCTCCAACGTGGACGCCGGCTCGTTCGCCCAGATGACCCCGCGGAGCTTGTCCGCTGCCTGGTGCACATCGACCAACTCAGCACGCACGACGACCACTCCCAACCACGAGAAACGTGAGATTGTCCGGGGAAGTGGCAGCCGGAGAAGCGCCCAGGGCTGCGAACTGGTGTTCGATCACCCTAGTCCCACAGTGACGCCGACGCAAGGCATTCGCCGACGAACTTGGCCTGGGATTCCGGGGTTCGAGTGTCCACGGGTGGCCGTGAGCCGGGCGGGGTCGAGCCAGGTGGCTCCGGGGATCGCGCGGTCAGCCGAGCTGTTGGGCGAGGCCGAGGAGGAGGCCGCCGGGGCCGCGGACGTAGCAGAGGAGGTAGGCGTCCTCGTACCGGACCACCTCGCCGACGAGCTCCATGCCGTGGGGACGGAGGCGGGCCAGGGTCTCATCGAGATCGTCGACCGCGAACATCACCCGCAGGTAGCCGAGCGAGTTCACCGGCGCGGCCCGGTGATCCGCGACCACGGGCGGGTCGAGGAAGCGGGACAGCTCGAGGCGGCTGTGGCCGTCGGGGGTGCGCATCATGGCGACCTCGACGCGTTGGTCGCCCAGGCCGGTGACCCTCCCGGCCCACTCGCCCTCGATGACGCCTCCGCCCTCGAGCTCGAGGCCGAGGTCCTCGAAGAAGGCGATGGTCGCCGGGAGGTCGTCGACGACGATGCCGACGTTGTCCATCCGCTGCACGGTCATGCGCTCAGTCTTACCCTCGGCTGCCCGGGTGAGGTGTCCTTCCGGGAGACGGGGCTGGGGTGCGCGGGCGCCGCCGGCCGTGGAGACGCAGGCTCAATGCACGCTCGGCTTCGTGCCCCCGGGGAGGGAAATGGGGAGATTGCTGGCTCTACGCGACTGAGTGGGGAGAGCGGGTTCGGATCCGGGGTGGGCGTGGGCGGGTGGGCCAGGTGATCCCGCCGGCGTGGAGCAGGACTCG
>JAEUJM010000007.1 GCA_016794585.1 Acidimicrobiales bacterium | reverse complement strand
CGGCGTCGTCCCTCGGCGCCCGCGGAGAGGGTGTGCCCCTGCGGGCCGTTGGTGACTGCTGCTCGCCCATCGTTCGTCCTCGCGCGACGCAGCACCGCACCGCGGGCCGCGTTCGATGAGGGAGGGTAGCGGTCGCGCGCCCTCGGTGGTCAGCGGGGCCGGGGGTCGTGCCGGCGCCGCCCCAGCGCCGCAAGGTCCCGGTACCGTCGCCCGGATGGATCGGGCGGACCCGGGCGAGGGCACGCCCCCCACGTTCACCCGGCGCCGCCTGCTCGCCGGTGGGCTGGTGCTCGGCGTGGCCGGGGTGGCCGCGTCGTGCGGACTCTTCGACGACGACGACGGCCCCGAGCGGTTCTCGTACGGGGACGCGCCCAGCCAGTTCAGCGAGCTGTGGCGACCGTCCGGCGACCCTCCGTGGTCGACGGTCGTGATGATCCACGGTGGTTCGTGGAGCTCGTCCACCGACCGCACGATCATGAAGAAGGTGGCCCGGGACCTGGCCCGCCACGGCCACGCGGTGTGGAACATCGAGTACCGCCGGCTCGGCGAGGCCGGCGGGGGGTGGCCCGGCACCTTCGCCGACGTGGCGACGGCCATCGACGACGTGGCCGCCCGGCCCGACGAGGTGCCCGTCGACCTCGACCGGCTCGTCCTCGTCGGCCACTCCGCCGGCGGTCAGCTCGCGCTCTGGGCCGGCGCCCGGCGGGGCCTGCCCGCCGGCACCGTGGGGGCCTCGCCCCAGGTCACGCCGCGTGCCGTCGTGGCGCTCTCCCCCGTCACCGACCTGGCCGGTTGCGCCCGGCAGGGTGCGCTCGAAGGGACGTGCGCCGAGGTGGTGGGCGGCCCGCCCGACCAGGTGCCCGGCCGCTACGCCCGCACCTCACCGCTCGAGCTCACCCCCCTGGGGCTGCCCCAACGGCTCTTCCACGGCACGGTCGACACCGTGATCCCCATCGACCAGAGCCGGGCCTACGTGGCCGCCGCGGCCGCCGCCGGCGACGACGCCACCCTCACCGAGCAGGCCGACGCCAACCACTTCAGCGTGCTGGACCCGTCCACCCCGGCGTGGCGCGAGGTCCGCGCCCAGCTGGACCAGCTGCTGTCCTGAGCCGCCGCCCCGAGGGACGAGGGGCCAGTGTCAACCCCTGGTCACGTGGCGGAGCGGAGCGGAGCCGCAGCGCCGACGAACCGGATGGCGAAGCCGCCCCGAGGGACGAGGGGCCAGTGTGACGACTCTCAGCCGGCGAGGATCCACTGCTGGGTGGGCTCGGGCTCGACCTCGTCGCTGAAGAACCGCTCGAACGCCTCGGCGTCGGTCTGGTCCTCCTCCTCGTGGGCCCACTTGGCCTCGAAGGTCTTCTCGTACGCGCTGACCGAGGAGGCCGGGATGGCGTCGACGTGGGGAGACGGCGGCAGCGCCTGCTCTTCAGCGGCCGCGATCTCCGCGGTGGCGGCGGGGGCGAGCGGGTTCACGGGCGCCTCGACCTCGGTCCGGGCCTGGGCGATGGCGTAGCTGAGGAGGTCCGGGTTGTCGGCGATGGCGGCCAACTCCTGGGCGGTCGCGGCGATGCGACCTCGGAGGTGCGAGCGCACCCCCTCGAGGGCCATGGTCTCGGCGGCCACGGCGAGGCGCAGGGTCTCGAGCTGGCTGGCCTCGTTCTGCACCCGCTCCCACTCGGAGGCGATGGCGGCCCGCTCGGTGGCGAAGTACTCGCGGGCCTGCTCCTGGGCCTGGGTGAGGATGGCCTGGGCGCGGGCCCGGGCGTCGGCGACCGCGGCGATGGCGGTCTTCTCGGCGAGGGCGAGGGTGCGGTCGAGCAGGCCGTTGTTGTCGCCGTTGGCGGGGGGCGCCGGCGGGGCGGGTGGCGTGGGTAGGGCCGACGGGTTCTGGAGGACCCGCGCCTGGAGCTGCGTGGCACGGGCCTCGGCGGCCTCGGCGCGCTCCTCGGCCTCCTTCAGGCGACCGAGCATGCGCTCGACGGCGCCGCTGGCGTTCACGAGGAAGGCCGTGACCTCGGCAGGATCGAACCCCTTCTTGGCCGAGCTGAAGGTGAGGTCCCCGAAGATCCTCCGGGTGCGCTCGTCGGCGATGGGCACAGGGGCAGCGTGGTCGGACATCCAGAGCTCCTCCGAGGAGTGGGCCGTTCTCCCCTGCTTCGTCGGCACTTCCCGGGCGACCTTGAGGATCGACCTAGGTCTTTCGGCCCATTGCTGTGTCCCTCCTTCGTCGGGACGGCTTCGCCATCCGGTTCATCCGACCCGCGGCTCCGCTCCGCTCCGCCACCTCACCACTTCGTCGGGACGGCTTCGCCATCCGGTTCATCCGACCCGCGGCTCCGCTCCGCTCCGCCACCTCACCCGCCGTCGGCGCGGGCGCGTGCCGGTGGCCGACGGGGGGCACGCCCCTTCAGGGGCGCCGACGCACCCAGTCGGCGTAGCGGGGGGAGAAGAGCGCCGGCAGGCCGCCGGTGTGGAGGAACACGGTGGGGCGTGACCCGTCGATGCGGCCGTCACGCACCGCGGCGATGAGCCCGGCCATGCCCTTGCCCGTGTAGACGGGGTCGAGGAGGGCCCCCTCGCAACGGGCGGCCAGGTCCAGCGCCGCGCGACAGGCGTCGCTCGGCGCCCCGTAGCCGGGGCCGATGCGGTCGTGGTCGACCTGGACGGCGCCGGTGGGCACCGGCCGACGGGCCAGTGCCGCGGTCTCGGCGGCCATGGCGGGCACGGCCTCGTCGAGGTCGGGCCGGGTGCCGACGTCGACGCCCAGCACCCGGGCGTGGTCGCCGAAGCCGGCTACCAGGCCGGCGTGGGTGCCCCCCGAGCCGTCGGCCACGACGACGAGTGGCTGGTCGGGCACCTGGGTGTCGATCTCGTCGGCGGCGTGGACGTACCCGTGGGCGCCGACCGCCGACGCCCCGCCGACGGGGATGAGGTACGGCCGGCGGCCTGCGCCCACCAGCCGCTCGGACTCGGCGGCGATCGCGTCCTCCAGCCCGTAGTAGTCGAGGTCGCCGGCCCACACGATGTCGGGCGCCAGCACCTCGTCGAGGACGACGTTGCCGGTCGGCCGGTCGGGCGGCGCGCTGGCCAGCACGACGGTGACGGCGAGGCCGAGGCGGTTGGCGACCGCCGCGGTGAGGCGGGCGTGGTTGCTCTGGCGGCCGCCACCCGTGACCAGCGTGTCGGCGCCGGCGGCGACGGCCGCGGTGGCGAGGTGCTCGAGCTTGCGGACCTTGTTGCCGCCCCCGGCGACGCCGGTGAGGTCGTCGTGCTTGATCCAGAGGGCGCCGGCGGGCAGACCGAGCGCGGCGCCGAGGCGGTCGGCCGCGACCGCCGGCGTGGGCAGGTGGGCGAGCGGCGTCCGGGCCGGGGCGTCCGTGGTCATCCGGCCACCGTAGGCCCGGCGCCCCGTACGCTCGACGGCGTGCACGGCGGCCCGCCCGACCTGGTCTGGTACGTGAGCTACGGCTCGAACCTCCACCGTGCCCGCTTCCAGTCGTACCTCGAGGGCGGGCGCATGCCGGGGGGCCTGCGGGCCGACACCGGGTGCCGCGATCCGTCCGAGCCGCTCGCCGACGCCGCCCTGCACCTCCCCTTCCCCCTCTACTTCTCGGGGGAGTCACGGGTGTGGTCCGGCGGGGTCGCCTTCCTCGACCACGACCCCCACCCCGACGCGCGCCGCACGTACGCCCGCGGCTACGTCATCACCGGCGAGCAGTTCGAGGACGTAGTGGCCCAGGAGAGCAAGAGGGCCCACGCCGCCATCGACTGGAAGGCGCTGCGGCGCGACGGTCGCGTGGCGGCGGGGTCCGGCCGCTACGACCTCGCCCTGGTGGTGGGCGAGCGCGACGGCCTGCCCATGGTCACCTTCACCCACCCGTCAGCGATGGCGGCCAACGCGCTGGCGGCACCGGTCGTGGGCTACCTGCACATGCTGGCCATCGGGCTGCGCGACGCCCACGGCCTGGACGACGCCGCGGTCGCCTCGTACCTGTGCTCGCACCCCGGCGCGGTGAGCGCGTGGAACGCCCCCGACCTCCTGGCCGCCCTCGCCGGGTGGGAGGCGACCCTCCCGTCTCCCGCCGCGACGCCCGACCCTCCCCCGCTCAGCCACTGACCTCTCACCGCGCTGATCTGCTCGGGCGGGTGCGGCGCGGAGATCACGATGGTGCTGGCGGAACGGCGGCGCCGGCCGGCCAGCGGTTCGCGGGTGGCGACGTGAGCCTTCAGCCGGCCGAGTCCACCGCCGGGCCGGCAGGGTGCACCGGCGGCGTGGCGAACCAGCGGAGCATGTCGATCACCTCGTCCCAGCTGGGGTTGGCGAAGAAGAGCGGGCCGGCCTCGGCGGTGGCGCGCACGCGGGCGACCGCGGTGTCGAAGTCGATGCCGTTGGCCTGCTGCAGCGCGATCAGCCCGGCGACGAGGCCCTGGGTGCCCGGTGAGAAGCCGAGGTTCTCGACGCCCATGGCGCTCAGCCGGCGCCCATGAGCATGAGGAACTCGCGCTGGGTGCGGGGCCGGAACACGAAGTTGTTGGCCCGGGTGTCGGCCATGGAGGCCGACGGCTCCATCGAGTAGAGGTGGCCGGGGAACAGGGTGGCGTCGTCGGGCACCTTGGCCAGCTTCTGGGTGAGGCTCTCATAGAGCGCGCCCGGGTCGCCGCCGGGCAGGTCGGTGCGGCCGCATCCTTCGAGGAAGAGGGTGTCGCCGGCGACGAGGCGGTTGTCCACCAGGAAGCACTGGCTGCCGGGGGTGTGGCCCGGGGTGTGGATGAGCTCGATGGGGATCTCGCCCACCTGCACGACGTCGCCGCTGACGTGCTCGACGAGATCGGTCTCGGCGGCGCCGGTGACCCGCTGCACCCACACGGCCTCGTCGGCCTGCACGTGGATGGGCACCGAGGTGCGCTCGAGCAGGCTGGCCACCCCCTGGATGGAGTAGCCCATCATGTCCCCGCCCACGTGATCGGGGTGGTAGTGGGTGGCGAGGGCGCCGACGAGGCGCATCTCGTCGGCGGCCAGCAGGCCGAGCAGGCCGTCGATGTCGTAGGCGGGGTCGATGACCACGGCCTCGCCCGTCTCGCGGTCGCCCACCAGGTACACGAAGTTGACCATCTGGCGGGCCAGCGGGTCGGTGGTGGCGAAGTCGCGGCCGGCGAGCAGTTGGCGGAAGTAGAGGCGGTCCTCGGTCACCCGATCACGCTACCGGCGGTGCCTCGCCCAACCCGTTCCGGGTACTCGTATGTGTTGCTGACGGCACAGGGGGAGTACCCAGGACGCAGACGAGGGCGCGCTGGCGACCGGTCGGGGACCGCGCGGGTCCACCACCCTCGTTCCGGGTACTCGTAGGTCGTGCTGGCAACACAGGGGAGTACCCGGAACGGACGGTCAGGTCTGCGCGCGGAACCAGGCGCCGAGGAGGGACTGGTAGGCGGCGTCGTAGCGGTCGTACTCGGCGCGGAGGGCGGCGCCGGGCCAGTCGGCCGGCAGCAGGGCGTGGGGCAGGAGGGGGTCGGCCTGCGTGAGGCGCAGGACCGAGGCCGACAGGACGAAGCCGGGGGCCAGGGCCTCGGTGTCCCCGGCCTCGAGGGCGGCCACGACGGCGTCCATCCGGGTCCGCAGGGCGTCGGCGCGGGCCGACCAACCGGCGAGGTCCCACAGCCGGCCGGCGAGGGTGGCCGCCGCGTCCAGACCGAGCGGTCCGGCGGCCACCGGTGTTGCGCCCTCGTCGGCGGCGCCGGCGGTGCGCCGACCGACACCGTCGCCGACGGGACCTGTCCTTGCCGCTGCGGTGGCCCCGAGATCGGCGGCGGGGCGGCGACCCCTGTCGGAGCGGTCGGGGCGGTCGGGGTGGGCGGACGACTCCGGACAGGCGCCGACGAAGCGGGAGCACTGGGCGGCGACCACCGCGGTCGCCGCCGGAAGGCGTCCCGGATCGAGGTTGTCGGGGCGCAGCCAGACGCCTTCGCGCAGCTCGGCCAGGCGCAGCGCGGTCGCCGCCGTCCGCAGCTCGACGCGCTGCGGCGCCGGCCGGGGCTCGCCGTCGACCACGGCGACGGCCCAGGTCCCGTCCCAGGGCTCGGCCCCCACCACGGCGCGGCGGCTCTCGTCCTGCCGGGCCTGGCGGGCCAGCAGGGGCCCGGCGAGGGTGTAGGTGCCGTCGGCGGCGACCAGCTCGCCGGCGGCCACCATGCGGGAGAGGGCGGTGCGCACGGTCCCCTCGGCCAGGCCGAAGAGGGCCCCCGCACGCACGAGGAGGCGGCCCGGCAGGCGGGGCGGCGTCGTGCCGAGCAGGGTGCTGGCGATCACCGAACGCGCGGTGAGCGGCCGTTCGTCGGTCGCCTCACCGGCGTCCACGGTCTTACGGGACTGGATCATGTGATTCTGAACTGTAATATGGTGCCATGGCCTCCACCGACCTCCCCACCACGGGCGCGCCGGGCACCGAGGAGGAGGCGGACCGGCTACCCAACGCCCCGAAGGCACGGGACGCCGAACGCGAGGCGGCCCTGGGCCTTGCCGGCCTGGCGCCGGCCGACGACGCCCTGCCCCAGGTGCTGCCCACCGACCGGCTCCTCGCCGGCGGCAAGCCCGTCCCCGCCCTGCGCGCCGAGCTGCGCCGCATCCCGAACCTCCGCAACGCCGTCTCGGTCGTGGGCGTGCTCGTCCAGTCCTTCGGCATCATCGCCCTCGCGGTGTGGCTCGACCACCCGATCGCCTGGGTGGCGGCCTTCCTGTTGATGGGCCGGGCATTCGCGCTCTACGCGATCCTCGCCCACGAGGCCGCCCACCGGCTGCTGTTCTCCAAGCGCTGGGCCAACGACGGCATCGGCCGCTGGGTGCTCGCCTACCCGGCCTTCGTCCCCTTCGACGCCTACCGGCGCTCGCACTTCGCCCACCACCGCGACGAGCTCGGCCCCGACGAGCCCGACCTCGCGCTCTACTCCCGCTACCCCGTCACCCGCGCCTCGTGGCGGCGCAAGCTCACCCGCGACGCCGTGGGCAACTCGGGCTGGAAGAACCTGAAGGGCCTGCTCCTCGCGGTGCGCAGCCCGACGGCCCGGCCCATCGCCCTGCGCATCCTCGGCATGCAGGCGGTGCTGCTCGTCGGCTTCACCCTGGTGGGGCGGCCCGAGCTCTACTTCCTGCTCTGGCTGGCCCCCTGGATGACGGTGTGGCGGGTGCTCAACCGCCTGCGGGCCGTGGCCGAGCACGGCGGCATGACCCGCTCGCCGGACCGGCGCCAGACCACCCACCACGTCGAGCAGCACTGGCCCGCCCGCTTCTGGATCGCGCCCTTCAACACCGGCTGGCACCTGGCCCACCACGTGGACATGGGCATCCCCTTCCGCCACCTGCCGGCGCTGCACGACGAGCTCGTCGCCGCCGGGTGGGTCACCCCCGAGCTGACCCACCGCAACTACCTCGCCCTCTGGAAGGCCGCCGCCTCCCGCCCCGCCGCCTGACCCCCGCCCCCCCACGCTCGTTCTGGTAGCGAGTTGGCAACACCTGCGTCGCCGACGACACACCAGAACGAGTTGTGGGGTCAGGGTCAGCCGGCGTCGCCGTCGGGCTCGGGGGCGTCGGCGGACTCGCTGACCTCCGTCGCGCGCGGATCGGCGTGGAGGGGCTCGACGTCGGCCAGGTGCTCGTGGCCGTGCTCGTGGTCGACGCCGGCAAGGTCCTCGACCGGCTCGAGGTCGGACCCCCGGTTCGAGCGGATGCGCCACTCGGCCTCGGCCCTCGACACCACCTCGCGCAGGGGCAGGCCCAGGCGCTTGGCGGCTCGGGCGGCGTCGTCGTGCTCGACCTTGACCCGGCCGGCGCTGACCTTCACCCGGACGGGCAGCCCGTCGACCTCGACCTCGTCGAAGGCGCGTGCCGCCGGCCAGCGCTCGAGGGTCTGGCCCCGCACGCCCAGTGACCCGGTCTCGCGGACCAGCGCCGCGGCCACCTGCGCCGCCACGGCGGCGTCGGCGAGGGCGCTGACGGTGTGGCCGGGACGACCCTTCTTCATGAGCACGGGCGTGATCCAGGCGTCGTGGGCGCCGGCGTGCAACACGGCGCTGAGGGTGTGGGCGAGGGTCTCGCCGGTGGCGTCGTCGACGTTGACCTCGAGCAGCTGCACGGGCTGGCCGGGCACGAGTTCGTCCACGGCGATGCCCAGCACCACCTGGGTGAGGTTGGGGCGGTCGTCCAGCTCGGCGGTGCCGGCGCCGAAGCCACTGGCTTCGATCGACATGGCTGGCATCGGCCCGAAGCCCACCGACAGCGCGGCCAGGATGGCGGCGCCCGTCGGGGTGGTCAGCTCGAGGGGGACGTCGAGGCCGTAGACGGGGACGTCGCGCAACAGCTCGACCACCGCCGGCGGCGGGTTGGGCAGGGCGCCGTGGGCGCTGCGGATCATGCCGATGCCGTGGGCGACCGGGCTGGCGTGCACCTCGTCGACGTCGAGCAGCTCGAGGGCGGCGCAGGTGCCGACCACGTCGACGATTGCGTCGAGGGCGCCCACCTCGTGGAAGTGCACCTGCTCGGGCGGCCGGTTGTGGAGCTTGCCCTCGGCCCGGGCCAAAGCGCCGAACACGGCGACGGCCCGGTCGCGCACCCGCTCGGGCAGGCGGGCCTCGTCGAGCAGGCCGTTGATGTGGGCCGCGGTGCGCACCACGGTGGTGGCCTCGGCCAGCACGTTGACGTGGGTGGCGGCGATGCCGTTGCGCATGACCGGCTCGGCCTCGAGCGCCCATCCCGACACGGGGATGCGCTCGCACAGGCGGCGCACCTCGTCGAGGTCGGCGCCGGCGTCGACGAGGGCGCCCAGCGCCATGTCGCCGGCGATGCCCGAGAAGCAGTGGAACCAGGCGCGGCGGGTCACGACGCCCGCCGGACACGATCGGCGCGTTCTCGAGGCAATAGCCCCCGGAAAGCGACAGTCATTGCCTCGAGTTCGCCGGGTCGGTGGGCGCCGGTGCCAGGCGCTCGGCCGCGTTGAGGAGGCGCATCACCGCGCAGGCGGCGCCGAAGCCGTTGTCGATGCCGACGACGGTCATCCCTGAGGCGCACGACGCGAGCATCGACAGCAGTGCGGTGACCCCCTCGAGGCCGGCGCCGTAGCCCGTCGAGGTGGGGACGGCGACGACGGGCGCCGCGGTCAGGCCGCCCAGCACCGAGGCCAGCGCCCCCTCCATGCCGGCGACCGCGACCACCGCATCGGCGGCGGCGACCTCGTCGGCGGCGGCGAGCAGGCGGTGGATGCCGGCCACCCCCACATCGGCGAGGCGCACCGGGCGCAGGCCGTGGGCGTGGAGGACGGCGGCGCACTCGTCGGCGACGGGCAGGTCGGCGGTGCCGGCGGTGACCACCAGCACCCGGCCGGCGCGCTCGGGCGCCGGCCGCCACACGACCGTGGCGGGACGACCGCCCGACAGGCGTCCGTCGGGGTGAGCGGCGAGCACGGCGTCGACCTGCGCCTCGTCGGCGCGGGTGAGCACGACGGGCGACGACGCCTCGGCCCGCAGCAGCTCGGCCACGATCGCCACGCACTGGTCCGGGGTCTTGCCGGGCCCGTAGACCGCTTCGGCCATGCCCTGGCGCAGGGCCCGGTGGTGGTCGACGCGGGCGAAGCCGAGGTCGGCGAAGGGCAGCCGGCGCAAGCGGTGCACCACCTCGTCGGCGTCGACCCGGCCGGCGGCGAGATCGTCGAGCAATCCCCGGAGGGCCGATTCGTCCACGTCACTATCCTGGCCGCTCATGGTCCCCCCCGCCCCATCAGCCCCCGACGCTCCGGCCGACGCCCGCCGGATCGGCTTCCTGGGGCCCCAGGGGACCTTCACCGAGCAGGCCCTGCTCACCCAGGCGGACCTCAAGGGCGCCGAGCTGGTCCCCTGCGAGACAATTGCCGAGGTGATCGCCGCCACCGCCGCCGGCGAGCTCGACCTCGGTTTCGTCCCCATCGAGAACGCCATCGAGGGCACGGTCAACGTCACCCTCGACACCCTGGCGTTCGACACCGACCTCCTCATCCAGCGCGAAGTCGAGATCTCGATCCAGCTCGACCTCCTCGGCGTCCCCGGGGCCGACCTCGCCGGCGTCACCACGGTCACGTCGTACCCCCACGCGCTGGCGCAGTGCCCGTCCTTCCTGCACCGCACCCTGCCCGACGCCCACACCGCGGCGGCCACGTCCACCGCTGAGGCCGCCCGCCTGGTGGCCGAGGCCGGCGACCCCACCGTCGCCGCCATCGGCACCGCCCTCGCCGCCGAGATCTACGGCCTCGAGGTGCTGGCCACCGACATCGAGGACCACTCCGAGAACCAGACCCGCTTCGTGCTCTTGGCCCGCGAGGGGATGCCCCCGGCCACCGGCCACGACAAGACCAGCGTCGTGATCTTCCAGCGCACCGACCAGCCCGGCACCCTGCTCACGATCCTCGGCGAGTTCGCGGCCCGCTCCATCAACCTCACCAAGCTCGAGTCCCGCCCCACCAAGAAGGGCCTGGGCAACTACTGCTTCATCATCGACCTCGAGGGCCACATCGCCGAGGAGCTGGTCGCCGACTGCCTCCGCGACCTCAAGTCGAAGTGCGAGGACGTGAAGTTCCTCGGCTCGTACCCCGCCGCCGGCGCCCACGGCCCGGCCGTGCGCCGCGACGCCGAGGCGGCGTGGGCCGACGCCGACGCCTGGCTGGCCAGCCTCCGCGCCCAGATCCAGCCCTGACCCGACCGGCGTCCACCCGAACGCCGCCGCGGTCGCCGAACGCCGGCGGCGGGCCGCGCCCGTCCCGCTAGCCTCGCTCCCTGGAGGGATGGCAGAGCGGACGAATGCGCTGGTCTTGAAAACCAGTGGGCCGCAAGGTCCCGCGGGTTCGAATCCCGCTCCCTCCGCCAACGTTTTCCCTCATCGCCACAGAGCTTGGAATCGACGTATTCGACGCCGAGCTCGACCCACGGGTCAGCGGCCTGATCGTCAAGGAGCTCAACAGCGATCCGCGGATCCTCCTCAACCGAAACGACAGCCGTAACCGGGCGCTCCTGCTGTGTCCGTGGGTCATCTTCGGCCCGGGAGCGTGGGGGTGTGTCCGCCGAGGGCGAGCATGGCGAGGGCGATGAGGGCGTCGGGGTTGTGGAACCCGAACGCGATGCGGGTGAGGAGCCGGATCTTGGTG
>JAEUJM010000006.1 GCA_016794585.1 Acidimicrobiales bacterium | reverse complement strand
TTGCGGGTCTGGCCCGCCTCGGGCTCCTTCACGCCGAAGCCGAGCTCGCCGCTCCAGCCGACCTTGCCGACGTAGTCGGCCGAGCCGCCCGGCGCGGTGGCGCGCACCCAGGCGGAGGAGTTGCGGGCGACGGTGGCGAGGTCGGTCCAGTCCTCCCACGGGAGCTGCTGGGGCAGCCCGTCGTCGCCGACGACCAGCTCGGCCTTGGTGTAGATCGCGTCGCTGCGGTTGGTGAACGAGAACTCGAACAGCTTGCTCTCGGTGATGGCCTCGGTGGGGCAGGCCTCCACGCACAGGTCGCAGTGGATGCAGCGCAGGTAGTTGATCTCGTAGACGAAGCCCCAGCGCTCGCCTGGGGAGACCGGGTCGTCGGGCGGGTTGTCGGCGCCGCGCACGTAGATGCAGCGGGCCGGGCACACACCGGCGCACAGCTCGCAACCGATGCACTTCTCCATGCCGTCCTCGTACCGGTTCAACACGTGGCGGCCGTGGCGGCGCGGCGCGATGGGCGCCTTGGCCTTCGGGTACTCGTCGGTGAGACGGTCCTCGAAGAGCTTCTTGAAGGTGACCGCGAAGCCGCGGACGTAGTCGAAGGGATCCCCGGCCATCAGCTGAAGGCCTCCGTCTCTTCTTCTTCCCGGCGCCGGCGGGCGGCCCCGATGGCGCCGTTCAGCAGCGAGGCGGCGATCAGGAGCACCACGACGGCGATGGCGAGCACGACGGCGAGGTTCCAGTCCTGGTCGCGGGCGATGCGGAAGGCGCCGATGAGGAGCAGCCAGCCGAGGGCCAGCGGGATGAGGAGCTTCCAGCCCAGGTCCATCAGCTGGTCGTAGCGGAAGCGGGGCAGGGTGGCCCGGAACCAGACGAACACGAACAGGAAGGCGCCGAGCTTGGCGAAGAACCAGATCGGCGGCCACAGCCACTCGGGGCCGAAGAGGATCGGGCCGGTGGGCCCGCCGAAGAAGAGGGTGACGATGATGGCCGACATCGTGACCGTGTTCATGAACTCGGCCAGGAAGAACAGGGCGAAGCGGATCGAGCTGTACTCGGTGTGGAAGCCACCGACCAGCTCCTGCTCGGCCTCGACGAGGTCGAACGGGGGCCGGTTGAGCTCGGCCGTGGAGGCGATGAGGAAGATCACGAAGGGCACGAAGCCCGCCGCCCACAGGTTCCAGGTGTAGTTCGACTGGGTCGACACGATGGTGTGGGTGCTCAGGCTGCCCGCCAGCAGGACGATGGTGGCCACCGACAGGCCGAGGGCCGCCTCGTAGGACACCATCTGCGCCGAGGCGCGGACCGAGCCGAGCAGGGGGTACTTCGAGCCGGAGGACCAGCCCGCCAGCATCACGCCGTACACGGCCACCGACGACATGGCGAGGGCCAGCAGGATGCCGATGGGCGGGTCGGCCAGCTGCGCGTAGGTGGTGTGGCCGAACAGCGTGATGGTGCCGTCGCCGCCGTCCATGAAGTTGCCGGCCACCGGGATGATGGCGAAGGTGAGGAATGCCGGGACCAGCGACAGGTAGGGCGCCAACTTGAACACGGTGAGGTCGGCCTTGTCCGGCTTCGAGTCCTCCTTGAAGAAGAGCTTGATGCCGTCGGCGAGGGTCTGGAGGAGCCCCCAGGGCCCGGCCCGGTTGGGACCGATCCGGTTCTGCATGTCCGAGATGAGCTTGCGCTCGAACCAGACCATGAACATCACCGCCACCATCAAGAAGGCGAAGGTGAGCACGACCTTGAACAGGACGATGAGCACGACCGTCAGGTCGAGGCCGTCCACGAAAAGGGGATCGCCCATCAGCTCGCACCCCCTTCCACGCTCTCGATGCGGACCTCGGTGACCGCGGCGCCGGCATCGATCAAGGCCGCGGCGGAGGCCCCGGGCTGGTGGAAGGCCAGCGCGGCGGTGCCGGCGGCCAGGGCCTTGTCGGCCACGGCGGGGACGACCACGTCGCCCTTGGCCGAGCGGATGCGCACCTCGGTGACCCCGGCCACCCCGACGCCCACGCGGTCGTGGTCCTTGGGGCTGAGGTGGACCACCGCAGCCGGTGCCAGGTTGGCCAGCGACGGCGAGTGGGCCACGAGGGTGCCCTGGTCGTAGAGCTTGCGGCCGACGGTGAGGCGCAGGGAGTACGAGTCGGTGGCGGCCGGCGCCGCGGCGGGGGCGGGAGCGACGAACGTGAGCAGCGCCGGGCGCTCGGGGGCCGGCGTGGCTTCGACTGCGAGGGCGGCCTCGTCGTCGGACTCCCCGTCGGCGTCGTCGGAAGCGGCGTCGTCGGCCTCGCTCTCGGCGGACGCCTCGGCCTCGGCCTCGGGAGCGGCGTCGGCCTCGGCCGACGAGTCGCCGTCCTCGGCGGGCTCGGCCACCTCTGCGGGCTCGACCTCGACGGGCACCGGCACGACGAAGCCGGCAGTGGCCTCGTCGGAGGCCAGGAGCTCGAGGGTGAGCCCGGCGTGGGCGGGCGACACCTGCTCGATCTCGTCCCAGACATCCTCGACGGACTCGACGCCGAGGTCGCCGCCCAGGCGGAAGGCGAGCTCGGCGGCGATCATCCAGTCGGCGCGGGCGGTGCCCGGTGGGTTCACCCGCTGGCTGACCCGGCTGACGCGGCCCTCGAGGTTGGTGGTGGTGCCGTCCACCTCGGCGTAGCCGGCCGCGGCCAGGACCACGTCGGCGGCGTCCGAGGAGGCGGTGCGGAACAGGTCGACGGCGATGACGTTGGCGGCGCCTTCGAGGCCACGGCGGGCCAGGTCGGCGTCGGGGAAGTCGGCCAGCGGGTCGGCGCCCAGCAGCACGAGGGTCTCGATGCGCCCCTCGGCGGCGGCGGCCAGGATGCCGGCGGTGTCGAGGCCCGTGGCGGCGGGCACCGAGCCCCAGTGGGCGGTGAACCAGTCCCGACCCTCGTCGAGCGTCACCCGACCGGGCAGGATGCCCGGGGCGAGGCCGAGGTCGAGGGCGCCGTGCACGTTGGCGCGGCGCAGGGCGGAGAGGAAGCGGGCGTCGGGGTGGGCGGCCAGCACGGCGGCGGCGGCCTCGACGGCGCCGGCGGCGGACTCGGCCACCGACGGGCGACCCACGACGACGGTGAGCGGACCGGCGCCGAGCGCCTCACGGGCACGGCTGAGGGCGTCGGCGTCGACGCCGGCGGGTGCAGCGCCGCCCCCGAGGAGCGCAGCGACGACCGCGGCGGTGTCGCCGGGCTGGTGGCGGATGGAGGCGAAGGTGTGCGAGGTGATCCCGGTGGCCTGCGGCGAGACCTCGATGATCTTGACGCCGTCGGACACCACGGCATGGCGGAGTCGCAGGTGCAGGACCGGCAGCTCCTCCTTGGCGTCGGTGCCGAGCAGCAGGACGGTGCCGCCTGCCGTGCAGGCGTCGTCGATGGTGGCCCGGGGCAGGCCGAGGACGACCTCCGCGGGTAGACCGTCGCCGAGCTGGGCGTCGACGTGGTCGGTGCCGATGACGCCCTTGGCCAGCTTGGCCCAGGCGTAGGCGGACTCGTTGGTGAGGCGGGCGCCGCCGATGACGGCGACCGAGCCGGCGCCGGCGCCGTCGAGCGCGCTGCGCAGGTGGCCGGCGGCGGCGGTGAGGGCCTCGTGCCAGGACACCTCGGCCAGCTCGCCGTCGGCGCCTCGCACCAGCGGGGCACCCAGACGATCGTCGCTGTGCACCGCCTCGAAGTCGAAGCGGCCCTTGTCGCAGAGCCAGCCCCAGTTGACGGGATCGACGTCCACGCCCTGGTAGCGCAGGACCCGGTCCCGCGAGGTGTGCACCGACACCCGGCAGCCCACCGAGCACGAGGTGCAGGTGGACTCGGTCTCGACGAGGTCCCACGGGCGGGCCTTGAAGCGGTACGGCCGGGCCGTGAGCGCACCCACCGGGCAGATCTGCACGGTGTTGCCGCTGAAGTACGACGAGAAGGGGTCGTCGGGGAAGGTGGCGATCTCGGTGTTGGAGCCGCGCTCGGTGAAGTGGATCAGCGGGTCGCCGGCCACCTCTTTCGCAAAGCGGGTGCAGCGGTCGCAGAGGATGCAGCGCTCGCGGTCGAGGTAGACGTTCTCGCTGATGGGGATGGGCTTCGCGTGGTGGCGCTTCTCCTCGACGAAGCGGCTCTCCCCCGGCCCGTAGGCGATGGTCTGGTCCTGGAGGGGGCACTCGCCGCCCTTGTCGCACACCGGGCAGTCGAGCGGGTGGTTCAGCAGGAGGAACTCGAGGACCCCGTCCTGGGCCTTCTTGGTGGCGTCCGACTCGGTGTTGACCACCATGTCGGGGGCGACCTCGATCATGCACGACGGCTGGAGCGCCGGACCCCGACCGCTGTCGATGTCGACGATGCACATGCGGCACATGCCCACCGGCTTCATGCGCGGGTGGTAGCAGAAGTGCGGGATGTAGACGCCGGCGCGCTCGGCGGCGGCGATGACCAGCTCGCCCTTCTCGGCCACGACCGGTTGGCCGTTCACCGTGATGGTGACGGCGGTCTCGCTCTGGGGTGTATCGCTCACGAAGAGGCCCCCACACGGATGTCGACCGGGACCGAGCCGCCCACGGACGCGACGGCCGGGGGCTCGGCGGCGGCCAGGTAGGCCTCGAACTCGTCGCGGAAGCGGCGCAGGGCCGAACTGATGGGCGAGACTGCGGACGGGCCCAACGGGCAGATGGTGGTCTGGCGGGGCGGCCACGAGATGCCGGGGCTGATGTTGTCGCAGACGTCGAGCAGCAGCTCGAGGTCGTTGGGGCGGCCGTGGCCGTGCAGGATGCGCTCGAGGATCTTCTCCAGCCAGTCGGTGCCCTCCCGACAGGGCGTGCACTTGCCGCACGACTCGTGGGCGAAGAACTTCACGACCTTCCAGCAGGCCTTGACCGCGTCGGTGGTCTCGTCCATGACGACGATGGCGCCGGAGCCCATCATCGAGCCGGCCTTGCCGATGGCACCCGTCTCGAGGGGCAGGTCGAGGTGCTCCTCGAAGAACCACGGGGCGGAGGCGCCGCCGGGGATGAAGCACTTCAGCTCGTTGCCGTCGCGGATGCCGCCGGCGTGGGTGTAGATGAGGTCGCGGTAGGTGGTGGTGCCGAACTCCACCTCGAACACGCCGGGGTTGTTGACGTGGCCGGACACCGCGAACAGGCGGGTGCCCCGGGAGGTCTCGGCCCCGAACGACGAGAAGGCCTCGGCCCCGTTGTTCAGGATCCACGGGAGGTTCGAGAGGGTCTCGACGTTGTTGACGATGGTGGGCTTCAGGTAGAGGCCCTGGGCCGCGGGGAAGTACGGCGGCTTCAGGCGGGGCATGCCCCGGTTGCCCTCGAGGCTCTCGATGAGGGCCGTCTCCTCGCCCACGATGTAGGCGCCGGCGCCCCAGTGCAGGACGACGTCGACCGAGTAGTCGCTGCCGAGGATGTTCTTGCCGACGTAGCCGGCGGCGTAGGCCTCGTTCAGGGCGGCGGCGATGCGCTCCTGGGCGAGGGCCATCTCGCCCCGGACGTAGAGGAAGGCCTGGGCGCAGCCCACCGCGTAGCAGGCGAGCAGCACGCCCTCGATGAGCTGGTGGGGATCGCGCTCCATGAGGATGCGGTCCTTGTAGGTGCCCGGCTCGCTCTCGTCGCCGTTGACGACCAGGTAGCGGGGCCACACCCCCGGGGGGCAGAAGCCCCACTTGACGCCGGCGGGGAAGCCGGCGCCGCCGCGACCGAGCAGGGAGGCGGCCTTCACCTCGTCGACGATGGCCTGCGGGGCCTTGGTGAGGGCCGAGCGCAGGGCGGTGTAGCCGCCGGTGGCCTCGTAGCGGGCGAGGGTGTGCGAGTCCTCGAGGTCCCAGCGGGAGGTGACGACCTTGGGCAATTCGCGCGGGCCGGAGGGAGGCGCCGGCGTTTCGGTGGTGTCGCTCACGACGACGTCCCCTCTCCACTGGCGTCGGCGGCCGCGGACGCCAGCCACGCGGGCTCGGACTGGCCCTCGGGGACGATGGCGCCGGCGGCCTTGTCGGCCGGGATGGACTGGCGGATGCGGGCCAGGACCCCGTGGTGGGGAACCTCCGAGTCCTTGCGGCCGTTGCGCAGGTCGTCGACGAGCTGGTCGAAGCCCTCGTTCGTCACCTGGTGGGAGTAGCGGTAGTTCGTCTGGAGGCACGGGGCCTCGGTGCAGGCGGCGATGCACTGCACGCCGTGCAGGGTGAACATGCCGTCCGCGGTGGTGCCGCCGTCGCGCACGCCGAGGGTCTCCTCCGCGTGCTCGAGCAGCTCGTCGCCGCCCACCAGCGAGCAGGCGATGTCGGTGCAGACGTTGATGACGTAGCGGCCCACGGGTTCGCGCTTGAACATCTCGTAGAAGCTGGCCGTGCCGAGGACCTCGGCGGGCGTGACGCCGACGAGCTCGGCGAGGTGCTCCATGGCGTCCTCGGTGAGCCAGCCGTCCTGCTCCTGAGCGAGGTGCAGGAGGGGGATGAGGGCGGACTTCGGCCGGGGGTACCGGGCGATGATCTCCTGGGCGGTGACCAGGTTGTCCCGCGAGAGGCGCGCCACTACCGGTCCACCTCGCCCATGATCGGGTCGACGCTGGAGATGATGGCCACGGCGTCGGCCAGGAGGCCGCCGCGCATCATGTGGGGCAGGGTCTGGAGGTTCACGAAGCTCGGGCCGCGGATGTGCATGCGGTAGGGCTTGGAGCTGCCATCGCTCACGATGTAGCACCCGAGCTCACCCCGGGGCGATTCCACCGCCACGTAGGCCTCGCCCTCGGGCACCTTGAAGCCCTCGGTGAAGATCTTGAAGTGGTGGATGAGCGCTTCCATCGACTCGTCGATGCGGGCGCGTGGCGGCGGCGTGACCTTCTTGTCCTGGATGCGGTAGTCACCCAGCGGCATCTTGTCGAGCACCTGGTGGATGATGCGGATCGACTCACGGATCTCGTTGAGGCGGATCGCGTAGCGGTCGAAGCAGTCGCCGTAGGTGCCGATGACGACGTCGAAGTCGACCTCGTCATAGGCCAGGTAGGGCAGGTCGCGTCGCAGGTCCCAGGCGTAGCCGGTGGAGCGCAGGATGGGCCCGGTGGTGCCGAGGGCCAGGCACTCCTCGGTGGTGATGACGCCGACGCCCTGGAGGCGCTCACGCCAGATGGGCTGGCCCGTCATCAAGGTGTCGTACTCCTCGAGACGGGGCGGGATGAGGTCGAGCAGGTGCAGCACGTCGTCGCGCCAGCCATCGGGGAGGTCCGCAGCCACACCGCCGGGGCGGATGTAGTTGTGGTTCATGCGCAGCCCGGTGATCTTCTCGAGGATGCGCAGGGTCTCCTCGCGCTCGCGCCAGCCGTAGATCATCATCGAGACCGCGCCGAGGTCCATGCCGTTGGTGGCCATGAAGAGCAGATGCGACGAGAGCCGGTTGAGCTCGCTCATCAGCATGCGGATCCACACCGCCCGGGGCGGCACCTCGATGCCGAGGAGCTTCTCGGTGGTGAGGGAGAAGGCCAGCTCGCTGAACAGCGGCGAGGCGTAGTCCATGCGGGTGACGTTGGTGGGGCCCTGGAGGAAGGTGAGGTCCTCGCCGGTCTTCTCCATGCCGGTGTGGAGGTACCCGATGATGGGCTTGGTGCGAAGCACCGTCTCGCCCTCCATCTCGAGCATGAGGCGCAGCACACCGTGGGTGCTGGGGTGCTGCGGCCCCATGTTCATGATCATGGTCTGGTCGTCGCCGGGGTCGGCCTGGCCGAGCTCGGCCGCTTCGGCCTCGCTGAGGCGCAGGACCGCGCCGAGCTCGCGGAGACGCTCGGTGGCGCTGGCCCGGGCGCGGCTGGCCATCTCCTGGGCGCCCTCGGACGTCTCGGCGACGAGCTGCTCGCTGGGGGTGGAGGGCGTCATCGGGCGGCCGGTGCTCCCTTGAACTGCACCGGGATGGCCCCGATGGCGTAGTCCTTGCGCAGCGGGTGACCCACCCACTCCTCGGGCATGAGGATGCGGGTGAGGTCCGGGTGGCCGTCGAACACGATCCCGAACATGTCGAACGTCTCGCGCTCCATGGCCTCGACCCCGGGGTGCAGGTCGAACAGGGAGGGGACGGTGGCGTCGTCGGCGGGCACCTGGACCCGCAGGCGGATCCGGCGTCGCTCTGCGTGCGACATCAGATGGACGACCACCTCGAAGCGCTCGGGCGTGATCTCGTCGGGGAGCTCGGCGCGGCCCGGGTGGCGCAGGTAGTCGACGCCGGTGACGTCGAGGCACTGGTGGAAGCCGTCCTCGCCCAGCGCGGTGACGACGGCGACGAGCTCGTCACGCGACGGGTGCAGGACCACCAGGCCGTCGGGGCCGCTGGTGACCAGGGCGCCGTGCAGGCGCTCGGGCTCCGCGACCACCTCGTCGGAGGCAGTCTCGTCGGCCGTGGTGTCGTCGGCGTCGGCCATCAGGAGTTCTCGAGGAGGGTGACGTGACCGCGGTCGGGGCGGGGGATGCCCACGGCCACGGGCTCGGCCTGTCCGTCGTGCTGCGCGACGGTGATGCCGGCGCCGGCGCCGGTCTGCTCGCGACGGCGGGTGAGCTCACCGGTCTGGATCGATTCGTACAGGGTGAGGATGCCGTGCATCAGGGTCTGGGGCCCGGGCGGGCAACCCGGGACGTACACGTCCACGGGCACCACCTGGTCGACGCCCTGGACCAGCGCGTAGTTGTTGAACATGCCGCCGCTCGACGCGCACACGCCCATGGAGATGACCCACTTGGGCTCCATCATCTGGTCGTGGATCTGGCGCAGCACCGGCGCCATCTTCTGGCTCACCCGGCCGGCCACGATCATCAGGTCGGCCTGGCGGGGGGAGGCCCGGAAGACCTCCATGCCGTAGCGGGCGAGGTCGTAGTGGGCGCCGCCGGTGGCCATCATCTCGATGGCGCAGCAGGCGAGGCCGAACGTGGCCGGCCACATGCTCTTCTGGCGGGCCCACTTGACGAGGTCTTCGAGCTGGCCCGTGAGGAAGTTGTGCTGGAGGCCCTCGAGCCCGTCGGTGAGCAGGGTCGGCTTGTCGTCGGGACCCGGCGTGCGCATCGGCGTCATGCCGCTTCCTCTACCCGGCCCTCGAGGCCCACGCGCCGCACGGTGGACTCGCTGGTCCGGGCGGCGCTCACCATCGGGCTCTGGCTCATGGCCTTCTTCAGCGGGCCCCAGTCCAGGGCGCCCTGGCTGATGAGGTACACGAAGGACTCGAACACCGCGGCGGCGAAGATGATGACCGCGCCGAGACCGAACGCCCCGAGCTCGCGGTACACGACCGCCCACGGGAAGAAGAAGATGATCTCGATGTCGAAGACGATGAAGATCATGGCCACGAGGTAGAACCGCACCGGGAACCGGTCCGGCGCCTCGCGACTGGGGACGATGCCGCACTCGTACGGCGCCGACTTGGCCTCGGTGGCGCGCCGGGGCGCGAAGAGCCACGACGCGATGAAGCTGATGGCCGCGAAGAGCGCGGCGAGGACCAGCAGCGCGAGGACCGGGAGGTACTGGTCCACCGTTACGCGTTGGCCTTCGCCAGCTCAGCCGCCTCTGCGAGGTGCTCGTTGAGGATCTTGTCGCGCCGGTGGAGCATGTAGGCGCACACCAGGAACAGCACGAGCGACACCACCGTGACCATCGCCGCGGGGAGGCGCTTCTGACCGAGGTCGCGCACCATGATCACCGAGATGACCGGCTCGGACGGATCGGCCGTGGCCACCGGGGGCGGCTCGCCGGGAAGGGCCTGTGTCTCGATGGAGGGCTGGACCTGGATGATGGCGTAGTGGGTGGGGTGGGTGATGCGCAGGGCGTCGGTGACGGCGTACTGCGCCCGGCCCAGCAGGCTGTCGTCGGTGCGCTTGGGCTTGCCGCCGAGGGCGAAGCCGTCGATGGACACGTAATCGGAGATGGTCTCGAAGCGGGCGTTGTCGCCGGTGGTCAGGACCGCGTCGACCGTGGCCTGGGCCTCGGCGCGATCAGGGTCGGAGTCGGGTATCTCCTCCCACTCAGTCAGTTCGGGATCGCTGCTTATCTCCTCGAGTTGCGCCTGACTCAAGTCGCCGGTGTTGATCTCGAGCACCTGCCAGGAGCCGGCTTCCCCGTGCGGGCCCTGGCCGTACATCCACCAGACCGCACCGAGGCAGGCCATCCAACCGAACAGGGCGCTCAGGGCGACGAGGAAACCGAGCCGGGACCCCACGTTGGTGGCCAGCAGGAGGTAGACCGAGCCGCAGAGGATGGCGACCGAGATTGCCACGGTCAGCACACCGCGGATCTCGGGCTTCCAGCTGATGCCCGCCACCGTCATGGCGAGGGTCGTCAAGGTGAACATCAGTCGCTGCTCCTCGCGCTCTGGCCTTCCTGGCCGATGACCTCACGCTCGTAGATCACGATCGCCTCGACCTGCTCGGGGGTGAGCATGCCGACGTCCTCGCTCATACCGGCCAGGTCGGGGCGCAGGCGCTGCACGTCCTCGATGGCGTTGGGGCTGACGCCGAAGCCGGGCATGCGGCCGCTGCCGAGTCCCTGGGCGCCGTACTGCTTGCCGTTCTCGGACCCGATGGTGATGAAGTCGATCATGTCCTGGTACTCGGACTCACCCTCGGCGGGTGCCTCGTTGGTGGGGAACTGGCGCTCGGTGTCGCCGTTGGTGAGGTTGGGGCCGAACGCACCCGAGCCGTCGGGGATCTCTCCGGTGACGATGCCCTCGTCGCCGTAGGACCAGCCCTGGGTGTGGCAGCGGCCGCAGGAGTAGGCGCCGCCGGCGAAGCCGGAGTCGAAGCCGAGGTTGAACAGCGCCTCGCCGAGCTCGCGGGGATCGTTCTGGTTCAGCCCTTCCGCCTCGGTGAGGCGGTCGAGCTCGCCCTGCACCTCGGACTGCATCTCCTCGGGGGTGAGCTGGATCGTCCACATGTAGTCGATGAGGTTCTGGATCTGCTGCTCGTTCAGCGGGCCACCGCCGACCACGCCCCAGGCGGGCATGGGCGAGAAGGGCCGGCCGTACTCGAGGATGTAGCGGACCTCGTCCTCGCTGAAGCGCCACAGCACGGTGTTGAGGGCCGGGGCCTGCCAGTCGACCTGGTCGACGAACTCGCCGTTGGGGTCGGTGAGGGTGTAGCTGGCCACACCGCCGACGCCCTCGGGGCCGTGGCAGCCGGCGCAGTTGAGGCCGCCGTCCTCGGTGGTGGCGAACAGCTCGGCGCCGCGGTCGGTGAACTTGCGGTTGAAGTCCTCGACCGCGCCTTCCTGGCGGCCCGGCTCGTTGAGCCAGTACAGCGGCAGGGTCAGGGCGATGACGCCGAGGAGGATGAGGCCCCAGGTGAGGGCCCGGTCGAGGACGCGTCCCTCGAGGACCTCGTCGTCGTAGTAGGGCTTGCGGTTGGCGGCCAGCTCGAGCTCGGACCCCACCTCGGCCCGGCCCCGCCGGACGTTGATGAAGGCGTAGACGATGACCGCGAGGAAGACGATGACGGCGACGATGTAGCCGACGCTCTTGTAGACGCTGGCGGCGAGGAGGACAGACGAGTACATGGTCAGATCAACCGCCGATGCAGTTCGGGCCCTCGGCCTCTTGGCCGGTGGTGTTGGTGCCGATGGGCGGCCCCTGGATCACGATGCCGGTGTCCACGGAGAGCTTGCCGCCGGAGACCGCGGTGGCGAAGCGGTCCATGCCGCGGGGGGCCGGGCCGGCCTTCTTCTCGCCGGCCTGGTTGTACTGGGAGCCGTGGCACGGGCACTCGAACCACTGTGAGGTCTCGCACTCGGGGACCCGGCAGCCCAGGTGGGGGCACTTCTGGTACATGACCGCGATGCCCTCTTCCATCGAGGCGAGCACCGGCGGGGCGTACACCGACTCGGCCTTGCTGAGCGCCGACGACGGGTACTCGGTGAGCCACATGCGGCCTTCGGCCTTGTAGAGGAAGCCGTTGTTGGCCCGGATCTCCGAGAGCAGGTCGCTGACGTTGCCGACGGTGATCTTGGAGCCGAAGCCGCCGCCCAGCTTGGGCCAGATGAACGCCAGCGCGGAGGCACCGAACGCGAGCAGGCCGAGCGAGAAGAAGCCGATGATGCTGCGGTTCAGGAACTGGCGGCGGGTGACGCCGAGGGCCTCGGGGTCGGGCGGGACGAACGGCGCCGGCGGGGCGGCCTCGGTCTCGTCGACCACGGCGACGGCGGTGCCGGTGCTGCCGCCCCGGGCGGCCCGCTCGACCTCGCGGCCCGTGGGCGCAGCGGCCTCGGGCGGCTCGGGGAGGGTGGCGTCGGAGTCCTTGCGCTTGGTCTCGCGCGACAGCCGACCGACGGCGTCGCCCGTCTCGCGACGGCGGGCGGCGGCGAACAGCAGCACGCCGGCCAGGACCACCAGCAGGGGGATGACGATGAGGAGGACGGACACGGTTTACCTCACGCTCACAGGTCGAAGAAGATGCCGTCTGCCCAGGGGAAGACGAAGTTGAAGCCCGGGCCCCGGAAGAACGAGCCGATGATGACGAGCACGGCCCAGAACATCATGAACACCGTCATCAGCGAGATGACGAACTTGCGGTCCTCGGGCTTGTTGGAGGGGTTGCGGTCGATGTAGGGGGCCAGGATGAGGGCGAAGATGCCCATGCCGGGGATGGTCACGCCCGCCACCATGGGGTGGAACATGGTGAGCAGCTCCTGGAGGCCCAGGAAGTACCAGGGGGCCTTGGAGGGGTTCGGCGTCTGGTTGAAGTTGGCCAGCGTGAGCAGCGGGGCGTTCACGAAGATGGCGAAGATCAACGTGAAGCCGAGCACGGCCAGGGCGGCCACGAACTCGACGACGAGCAGGTGGGGCCAGGTGTGGACCTTGTCGACCGGGTTGGCCTTGACGTCCTGGATGGAGCCGGACTTGACCACGGTGAGCAGGCGCTGGGTGTGCCCGCCCGGGCCGGTGGCGGCGGGCGGCGGCGCCGTGGCGACCGCGGTGCCCCCGCCCGCCGGGGCGGCCGGGGCGTCGGCGGTGGCGACCGCTCCGCCGGCGGCGCGCTCCTTGGCGGCGCGGCTGCGCTCGAGCAGGTGCGCGGGGATCTTGCTCTCGGCCTCGCTGGCAGGCTCGGCGTCGCCGCCCGCCGCGGCGTCCCCTGCGGGGGCGTCGCCTCCGCCACGGGCGGCCTCGGCCTTCTGACGGGCCTCTTCGGCCCGCTTGCGGAGGTGTTCGGGGATCTCGGTCATGTTCCCTCGCTCCTTACAGGGGCCCGGAGATTCCGCCGTCCTTGCGGACCCGCCAGAAGTGGATCGCCATGAAGATGACGATCACGAACGGCAGGAGCAGGACGTGCAGGACGTACCAGCGCAACAACGTGGCCGAGCCGATCTCGGTGCCGCCCAGCAGGGCGAACCGGACCTGGTTCCCGAACACCGGGGTGTAGCCCATCATGTTGGTGCCCACGGTCACGGCCCAGAGGGCCAGCTGGTCCCACGGCAGCAGGTAGCCGGTGAACGACAGCAGCAGGGTGAGGGTGAGCAGGATCACGCCGATCACCCAGTTGAACTCCCGGGGCGGCTTGTAGGCGCCGTGGTAGAAGACCCGCGCCATGTGCAGGAACACCGACAGCACCATGAGGTGGGCGCCCCACCGGTGCATGTTGCGCACCAGCAGGCCGAAGGTCACCGAGGTGTGCAGGCTCTGGATGTCGTTCCAGGCCGACGCCGAGTCGGGCCGGTAGAAGAACATCAAGAAGATGCCCGTGACGGTGAGCAGGATGAACAGGAAGAAGCTGAGCCCGCCCAGACAGAGGGTGTAGCTCACCTTCACCGCATGGCGCTTCACCTTCACCGGGTGGAGGTGGTACAGCACGCTGTTCATGATCACGTAGGACCGGTTCCGGGGGCTGTCGGTGTAGCCCTTGCGGAACACCGAGCCCGGCCGGAAGATCGAGTTCCAGGCCTGGGAACCCTGCACCGTGTCACCGAGATCGGAGAGCTTCTCGGCGATCTTCGGCTTGTCCTGAACCGACTTGGCCACGTGGCCGTCTCCTCTTTCTCGACTTACCCGAGCCGCATGCCGTAGGCGTAGCCATGGGCATTGGTCCGGGTGTGGGGATCGCCCTCGGGGGCAGGTGCGGCGACCTTGCCCAAGATGATGACGCCGGTGGGGCACCGGTCGACGCAGAGGGCACAGCGGGTGCAGACGTCGTCGTCGATGGTGAAGATCACGTGGTCGCGCGGGTCCTCACCGGGCTGCTCGGTGCCGACGGCCTCGTCGATGGCCGAGGGCGACACCATGTGGATGCACTTCCACGGGCAGATGTCGACACAGCCCTCGCACATGATGCACTCGGCCTGGTCGATGTGGATGAACTGCTTGGGCTTGACCGCCTTCGACAGCCACTCGGCGTCGACCTCCTGGAGGACGTAGTCGTCCCGGAAGGCAGGCATGGGCGGGTTGGCATCGGTCTTGGCCATGCCTATGCCCCTTCCCGAACCAGCGGCCGCCCGAACCGGGACTTCTCGACGTCGTCGCCCGGCTTCTTGTCGCCCCGGGCCTGCCAGAGGGCCCACAGGGCGATCATGCCGCCGAGGAAGATGCCGTAGATGCCCACCACGATCAGGTCCCGGATGGTCTGGTAGGTGATGGTGAACGGCAGGTAGTCGGCGAAGACGTTGCCGGGGCCGTTCACGATCGAGTCGGGGCGCCAGTTGAGCTCGTTGTCGGCCCAGGTGAGCCACTGGTGGGGGACCACGCCGTAGGCCCAGAACATGATGAAGAACACGTAGACGGCGGCGACCATCGCCTCGCCCCACGAGAGGAAGGTGCCCACGGGGCGGCGCTTCGCGTACAGGGGGATGGGCGCGACCATCACGAGGAGCACCAGCACTGACACCACGAATGCAACCACCGGTCTCCTCCTCGCGTGTTGTGACTCGGGCTTGTGAAATCGATCACATGGACCCGGGGGCACGGGAACTGCTCGCCCCACGGACGGCCACCGGTCTACCACGACCGCTTCGACGTGAGCACATCAGGGGCGCCGACACCGGTCACACCCCCCGGGCGTCCGTGCCGGCCGAGGTGTGGTGACGGGTGGCACGGCGCCGCTGCTTGGCCCCCCGCGCACCAGTGGTCCTAAAGTGCGGCGCGTGACCGAGATCCCCGAGCACCTCCTCAAGCGCTCGCAGGCACGACGCGCCGCCATGGGCGGCGGGGGCGCCGGCGACGAGGGCGGCGAGGCCGCCGCTCCCGCGGAGAGCGCAGGCACGGCCGTGACCAAGGCCGCCGCCACCCCTTCTGCCGCGGCCGCCACGCCCACCGAGGTCGAGGTCGCCAAGCCGAAGCCGGTCCCTCCCTACGTCGAGGCCGCGCAGCGCCGCAAGCGGGTCCCGATCTGGGCGGTGCCCGTGCTCGCCGCCCTGCCCATCTGGGCCTTCGTCTACGCCGCCACCCTCGAGCCGCCGAGCCTCGGTGAGAGCGACCCCCTGTCCTACGGCGAGGCCGTCTACTCGTCCAACTGCGCCACCTGCCACGGCGCCACCGGTGGCGGCGGCGTCGGCCCCGCCCTGAGCGGTGGCGCGGTCACCGACAACTTCGCCGACCCCGCCGACCAGCTCGAGTGGATCCAGCTCGGCTCCGCCGGCTTCCAGGCGGAGGGCCGCACCACCTACGGCGACAACGCCACCCCCATCGCCGGTGGCATGCCCGGCTGGGAGGGCGTGCTCACCCCCGAGGAGATCGCCGCGGTCGTGTACTACGAGCGCACCGGGCTCTCCGGCGAGGAGCCCAACGAGGCCCTCATCGATCCCACCGGCGCCCTGCTGGTCGACGGCGTGCCCGTCGTGCTCGCCGGCGGCGGCGAGGGCGGCGGCGGCCACGGCGGCTAGTCGCCACCCGCGGGCGATCCGTCCTTCGCCCGACCGGACGCGCGCCGGTCGCACCCTCGTAACCTGAGACCGTGCCCTCCCCCACCCCCCACCGCCATGACGTCCTCGTCATCGGCGGCGGGCCTGCCGGCTCCGCGGCCGCCTACTGGCTGGCCGAGGCCGGCCACGACGTCCTGATCGTCGAGAAGAAGGTCTTCCCGCGAGACAAGACCTGCGGCGACGGGCTCACCCCCCGGGCGGTGCGCCAGCTCCAGGACATGGGCCTCGAGCACCGCCTCGAGGACCACCACCGCTACGACGGCCTCCGGGCCGTGGCCCACGGGGTCACCCTCGAGCTCGAGTGGCCCGAGCACCCGCGCTTCCCCAACTACGGCTATGTGGTGCGCCGGCGCGACCTCGACGAGTTCGTGGCCGACCACGCGGTGAAGGCGGGCGCGCAGCTGCGCACCGGCGTCGAGGCCATCCGGCCCGTGCTGCGCGACGGGCTCGTGGCCGGCGCCGTGGTGAAGGACAAGGAGTCGGGCCAGACCGAGGAGATCCTCGCCCGCTACGTGGTGATCGCCGACGGAGCCAACTCGCGCTTCGGCCGCGCGCTCGGCACGGCGCGCGATCGCACCTACCCGCAGGGCATGGCCATCCGGGGCTACTACGAGAGCCCCCTGCACGACACCCCGTGGATCGAGAGCGCGCTCGACGTGCGCGACCGCCAGGGCAACTCGCTGCCCGGCTACGGCTGGATCTTCCCCCTGGGCGACGGCACCATCAACGTCGGCATCGGCCTGCTTTCCACCTTCCGGGACTTCAAGAGCGTCAACACCACCCACCTGCTGCGTGAGTTCTCGGCGACCGCCCCCGACTACTGGGAGATCGGCCCCGACAGCGCCGTGGGCGAGCCGACCGGCGGGCGCCTGCCCATGGCCGGCTCGGTCGGCCCCAAGTCCGGTCCCACCTTCATCGTGGTGGGCGACGCCGCCGGCTCCATCAACCCCTTCAACGGCGAGGGCATCGACTACGCCTACGAGACCGGCCGCATGGCCGCCGGCCTGCTCGACGAGGCCCTCACCACCGGCAGCGGCATCGCCCTGGCCCGCTACCAGTCGATGCTCGACGAGGAGTTCGGCCTCTACTTCAAGGTGGCCCGACTGTTCGTGAAGATCATCGGGCGGCCGGCGCTGATGCGCGAGCTCACCCGGGTGGGCATGCAGTCGCGCACCCTCATGGACTGGGTGCTGCGGATCATGGCCAACCTGCTGCGCGATGACGAGATCGGCGGCGCCGAGGCGGCCTACAAGGCCGTCGCCGCCATGGCCCGGGTCGTGCCCGAGCCCCTCACCCGCGCGTAGCCCTGGCCCCGCCCGGGGCGGCGCAGCAGCACCATCGGGTCCATCGGCGGGACGTGTCCTAGTCTGCGCCCCCATGGCACCCCTGCCCGAGGTGACGGGATACCGCGACCTGGTCGAGATCGGACGGGGTGGTTTCGCCCGCGTCTACCGAGCCCACCAGGAGCGCTTCAACCGGGCCGTCGCCCTGAAGGTGCTCGACCTGGCGGACCCCGACGAGCGCACCCGCGACCGCTTCGAGCGCGAGTGCCAGGCCATGGGCGAGCTCTCGTGGCACCCGCACGTCGTCGCCGTCTACGACTCGGGCGTCACCGAGTCCGGCCACCTGTGGCTGGCCATGGAGTACCTCGAGCGGGGCTCGCTGGCCGACGCCGCTCTGGCCAACGGCTCGGTGCTCGACTGGACCACCACCACCACCGCCGGCATCGAGGTGTGCGGAGCGCTGGGCGCGGCCCACGCCGCCGGGACCCTGCACCGCGACCTCAAGCCCGAGAACGTGCTCGTCGGCCCCTTCGGCGAGGCGCGCCTGTCCGACTTCGGCATCGCCGCGGTGGACGGCGGCCGGCGCACCACCACCGGCGTGGCCAGCTTCACCGTGGCCCACGTGGCTCCCGAGGTGCTCCGGGGCCACCGCCAGGACGAGCGCACCGACGTCTACGGGCTCTCCTCCACCCTGCACACGCTGCTCGCGGGGCAACCGCCGTTCGAGGGCGAGCCCAATGAACCGGTGGCGACCGTGATGATGCGGGTGATCGACACACCGCCGCCCCGTCTGGCGGACCCGGTCCCGAGCGACCTCGCCGACCTGTTGGTCGCCGGCCTGGCCAAGGATCCCGACGACCGCCCGCAGTCCGCCGCTGAGCTCGGCGCCGCGCTCCAGGACATCCAGCGCGCCCACGGCCTCGCTCCCACCCCGCTCCGCCTGGCCGCGGGCCGCCCCTCGGGATCGGGGGTCGCCGCGGCCCCCGATGCCAGCGAGACCGTCACCGTCGGCGACGAGCCCGACGAGCCCGACGAGCCCGACGAGACGCACGAGCCGGACGGGCCGGACGGTTCGGACGAGCCGGTCACCGCACCCGAGCCCTCCCCCGAGCCCGACGCGGCGGCGACCATCACCGTCGGCACCCTCCCCCCGCCCGCGGCTCCTGCCGGCGAGCCGGACCCCGTCGTCGCGACGCCCCCCGAGGTCCCGCCGCCGTCGGCGCCCGAACCGGATGCCAACGCGACCGTCACGGTGGCGACCGGGGCGATGGTCCCTCCGGTCGCCCCACCCGAGACTGCCGAGACCGCCGAGCCCGGTGCGGCCCCGGTCGAGCCTGCTGCGCCGAACGATGGCCCCGGCTCGCCCCCGTCGCCCACCCCACCGCCGCCTCCGCAGGGTTCGCCACCGGGCCGCGGCAAGGCACCGGCGCTCCTGATCGGTGCCGCCGTCGTGGTGGTGCTCGCCCTCGTGGTCGGCGCCGTCGTCCTCCTGGGCGGCGGCGACGACGGCGGGGACACCGAGGGCACGTTCCAGACCGCGGCCTTCGCCACCAGCCCGGTGGCGGTCGCGGTCGATGCCGAGGCCGTCTGGGTGACCGACTCGGCCGAGACGCTCGTCTACAAGCTCGACCCGGAGACCGGTGAGGAGATCACCAACACGGGCATCAACAACGTCGGCACCGGAATCGCGTTGACCCAACCCGACGCCGCCGGCTGGATCACCGGCGACGACACCGCCGAGCTCATCCGCATCGACCTCGCCACCGCGGCGGACACCAACCAGGTCGAGGTGGGTGACCGCCAGCAGGCGATCAGCGCCGCCGGCAGCGACGTCTGGGTCACGAGGGACCGGGACGGGATCGGCTCGCTCGTCCGCCTCGACGCCATCGAGCTCGGGCTGGTCACCGAGATCGAGGTCGGCACGGCTCCCAACGCGGTGTCGGCCACCGACGACGTCGTGTGGGTGACCAACGGCGGCGACAACACCGTCAGCCGCATCGACCCCGACACCAACGAGGTCACCGCCACCATCGACATCGGCGCCGTGCCGTTCTCGGTCGCCGCCGTCGAGGACGCCGTGTGGGTGATCAGCAAGGAAGCGAGGACGGCCATCCGCATCGACCCCGACACCAACGAGGTCGTGGCCACCGTGGAACTCGATGGCGACACCGTCCCCGGCGCCGTCGCCGCGACCAGCGCCGCCGTCTGGATCACCGACGGTGGGACCAACGAGGTCCTGCGCATCGACCCCGCGACCGACGAGGTCACCGACACCATCGCCGTCGGCGAGCAGCCCATCGCCGTCGCCGCCACCGAGGCCGACGTCTGGGTCGCCAACGCCGGCGACGGCACCCTCACCCACATCGACCCCGCGGCGTTCGGCTGAACGCCGTCCCCACCGGGATCTCTCGGTGATCGACCCCCGTCGCCGGGGTGAAGTACCGAGGAACCCTGCCGGCGGATCAGTTCGCTACATCGGCGGGAGGGGCGGCGCCGGCACGCCGGGCGGGGTCGGCAGCAGCGGGTCGTGCCAGCCGCCGTGGCCCTCGGCCAGCGCGTCGGCCTCGGTGGGGCCCATGGTGCCGCGGTCGTACAGGTGCACCGCCGGCACGTCGCCGCCGAGCAGCGGCTCGACGATGCGCCACTGCTGCTCGAGCGAGTCCTCCCGACCGAAGCGGCGGGCGTTGCCCTCGAGCGCGTCGCCGATGAGGCGCTCGTAGGCCTCCTGGCGGGACCCGAACACGTGCTCGTAGTCCACGTCGAGGTCGGTCGACTTCGTGGCCAGGGCCTCCCCCGGCGCCTTGGAGTGCATGTGGAGGGTCACCCCGTCGTTGGCCCCGAGGCGGAAGCGCAGCTTGTTGGCGCTGGGGCGCAGGTCCTCGTCGGTGAAGAGCAGCCGGGGCGGGGCCTTGAACTGGATGACGGCCTCGGTGGCGGTGACGGCGAGGTCTTTGCCGGTGCGGATGAGCCAGGGCACGCCCGCCCAGCGCCACGAGTCGATCTCGGTGCGCAGGGCGATGTAGGTCTCGGTGTCGGACCCGGCCTGCACGCCCTCCTCGTCGGGGTAGCCGTGGTACTGGCCCCGCACGACGCAGTCGGGCTCGAAGGAGCGCACCTGGCGGAGGACCTTGTGGTACTCGTCGCGCAGGGCGTCGGCGTCGGACGCCGCGGGCGGCTCCATGGCCAACAGGGCCACGATGAGCAGCAGGTGGTTCTGGACGACGTCGCGCAGGGCGCCGACGTTGTCGTAGAACTTGCCACGGCCCTCGATCCCGAACTCCTCGGACATCGTGATCTGCACGTTGTCGATGAAGTTGCGGTTCCACACCGGCTCGAGCATCGAGTTGGCGAAGCGGAAGATGAGCAGGTTCTCGACCGCCTCCTTCCCGAGGAAGTGGTCGATGCGGAAGACGTCCTTCTCGGCGAAGGCCTTGTGCACGACGGCGTTGAGCTCGCGGGCGGACTCGAGGTCGCGTCCGAAGGGCTTCTCCACCACCACGCGGCCGTCCTTGTTGAGGCCCACGCCGGCGAGGCCCTCGATCACGTCGTCGAACAGCGACGGCGGGATGCTCAGGTAGAACAGCGGCCGCTCGCAGGTCGTCATCTTCCGGGCGAGGGCCGCAAAGGTGCCCGACTCGCGGTAGTCGCCGCTGACGTAGGTCATGTTGGCGGCGAGCTGCGACCACACCCCCTCGTCGATGGTGTCGTTCTTGGCCTCGACGGCCTCACGGGCGTAGGCCCTGAGCTGGTCGTCGTCCCACTCGCGGGTGGCGACGCCGATGATGGGCACGTCGATGCGCCCGGACAGGGCCAGACGGTAGAGCGCCGGGAAGATCTTCTTCTTGGCCAGGTCGCCGGTGGCGCCGAACAGGACGAGCGCCCCGCTGACGTCTTCCGCGACTGCCTCAGGCATCGGCCGCGGGCCCCTGGGCCGCGTGGGCGCTCGGACCCTCCGCCTCCGCCACCACGGCGTGGCCGCCGAACTGGTTGCGGAGGGCGGCCACGGCCTTCATGGCCAGCGATTCGTCCTGCTGCGACACGAAGCGGGCGAACAGCGCGGCGGAGATGACCGGCGCGGCGACGCCGTGGTTGACCGCCTCGAGCACCGTCCAGCGCCCCTCGCCGGAGTCGGCGGCGACGCCCCGGATCTCGGCGAAACCCGGATCCTGCTTGTTCGCCGCGACCAGCAGGTCGAGCAGCCACGACCGCACGACACTGCCCTCCTGCCAGCACTCGAGGGCGGCCTGCACGTCGATGCCGAGGTCGGCCTTCGTGAGGAGCTCGTAGCCCTCGGCGTAGGCCTGCATCATCCCGTACTCGATGCCGTTGTGGACCATCTTGGTGAAGTGGCCGGTGCCCACCGGGCCCACGTGAGCGAAGCCGCCCGCCGGCGCCAGCGTGTCGAAGACGGGTTGAGCGACGGCCACGGACTCGTCTGTACCCCCGACCATCAGCGCGTAGCCGTTCTCGAGGCCCCACACGCCACCGCTCGTGCCCGCGTCGATGAAGCCGATTCCCTGTTCGGCCAGCGCGGCGCCCCGGCGGACCGAGTCGTGCCAGTTGGAGTTGCCGCCCTCGATGATGAGATCACCGGGCTCGAACAGCGCGGCCAGGTCGGTGACGGTCTGCTCGGTGGGGTCGCCGGCGGGCACCATCACCCATGCCACCCGAGGCCCGTCGCCGGCGAGGGCCTCGGCCAGCGCCTCGAGCGAGGCCACCTCCGAGGCGTCGCTGAAGGCGTCGTAGCCCACCACCTCGTGACCGCCGCGGCGCAGGCGCTCGGCCATGTTGCCGCCCATCTTGCCCAGCCCGATCATGCCCAGCTTCATCAGTTGCTCCTCGTGGTCGGTTCGTCCCGTGCCGGTCCCAGGATGGTCACGCGAAGGTGACCAGCCAGATACCAGAACGTGAAGATCGGGGTTCGGTCACGCGCCGGCGCCGGCGGCGAGCAGGTCGTCGACGGTGACCCGGGCGGCCCGCAGGCCGTGGGCCCGCAGGGTGGCCAGGTCGCCGGCGGCCTGGGCGGCCAGGAGGGTGCCGAAGCCGAAGTCCTGGCCCGGGATGGCGGGGCCGCCCCCGTCGGCGAGGGCGGCGTCGTCCACCACCTGCACGAACACGCCCGACGGGGGCCCGCCCTTGTGCAACTGGCCGGTGGAGTGCAGGAAGCGAGGGCCGACGCCAAGGGTGGTGGCCACACCGAGCCGGTCGCGCAAGGCGAGGCGCACGCGCTGGAGGTCCGCTATCAGCGGGCTCTCGGGGTCGACGTAGGCCTGGAGTGCCAGGTAGTCGCCGGGGCGCACCTGGGCGAGCAGGGCGTCGAGGGGCTCCGCGGCGACCGCCAGCGGATCGCCGTCGCCGGCCTCGATGCGGGCGAGGACGTCGTTCGTGGCGGCCTTGGCCTCGGCCACGTTGGGCTGGTCGAAGGGGTTGATGCCGAGCGCGGCGCCGCAGATGGCCGTGGCGAACTCCCAGAGCAGCACCTGGGCGCCCAGGCCGTAGGCGTTCTCGAAGGGCAGCTCGACCACGGGGTGGCCGGCGTCGGCGAGCTCGTCGAGGGCGGGGTGCCAGCCGAGGCCCACGAAGAGCCGGTCGTCGCCGTAGACGCGGAGGTCCGCGGCCACGTCCTCGCCCGCCACGGGCACCACGCCGGTGCCGGACTTCCCCGTCGACTCGGCGATGAGCTGCTCGAGCCACAGGCCGAAGGTGGCGACGTCGGGGTCGAGCAGCAGGGTGAGCTTGTCGCGCCCGGCCTTGGCCGCCGCCGCCATCACCGCGCCGAGGCGCAGGCCCGGGTGGCGGTGGGGGTCGCCGTCGGGCTGGAGCTGTTCGGCGACGACGTCGGCGGAGCGCAGCAGGCGCAGGTAGTCGACGCCGGCGAGGGCGGCGGGCACCATGCCGAAGTACGACAGCGCCGAGTAGCGGCCGCCGATGTCGGACCGGTTGACGAAGACCCGCCGGAAGCCCCGCTCGCGGGCCGAGGCCTCGAGGGCCGAGCCGGCGTCGGTGACGACCGCGAACTGCTCGGGGCGGCCGACCTTGTCCCAGAAGTAGGCGAGGTGGCTTGCGGTCTCGAGGGTGGAGCCCGACTTGGACGACGCCACGAAAAGGGTGCGGTCGAGGTCGAGCGCGGCCTCGACCCGCCGCAGCGCCGCCGGGTCGGTGCTGTCGAGCACGCTGAGCCGGGGCCGGTCGTCGGGTCGGGCGAAGGTGGTGGCGATCACCTCGGGGAACAGGCTCGAGCCCCCCATGCCCATGACGAGGACGTGGTGGAAGCCGTCGCCGTAGACATCGGCGGCGAAGCGGTCGAGGTCGGCCTGGGCGGCGGCGATCTCGGGGCCGACCCGGAGCCAGCCGAGGCGGTCGGCCACCTCGGTGGGGTCGTCCTGCCAGAGGGTGTGGTCGCCCGACCAGACCCGGGCCACCGCGTCACGCTCGACGAGGTCGGCGATGGCGGCGTCGACGGCAGGGCCGAGGGCGCCGAGGCGCTCGCCCTCCCGGGTGTTCAGCCACTCCACGCTCATGTCCTCTCGACGGGGGCCCTCGCGGTCTGGCGCCGACCGTACCGCCCCGGGCCGGGCCGAGGGCGCCCACCCGGGTACCTTCGGGGCCGATGGCGCCCAAGACGGACTGGAACCCCGTGCTGCGGGGCGAGTTCGCCCAGCCGTACTGGGCCGAGCTCCAGCGCTTCGTGGCCGACGAGCGGTCCCGCCACCCCGTCTATCCGCCCCCCGAGGACGTCTTCGCCGCGCTCCACCAGACGCCCTTCGCCGACGTGAAGGTGGTCATCCTCGGCCAGGACCCCTACCACGGCGCCGGCCAGGCCCACGGGCTCTGCTTCTCGGTGCGCCCCGGCGTGCCGCTGCCGCCGTCGCTCCAGAACATCTACAAGGAACTGCACGACGACCTCGGCATCGACCCGCCCGACCACGGCTGCCTCGACGCCTGGTCCCGGCAGGGGGTGCTGCTGTTGAACACCACGCTGACGGTGCGGGCCCGCCAGGCCGCCTCGCACCAGGGCAAGGGCTGGGAGACCTTCACCGACCAGGTCATCCGGGCCGTGAACGACAAGCCCGACACCGTCGTGTTCATCCTCTGGGGCGCCCACGCCCGCAAGAAGAAGGCGCTCATCGACACCGGTTCTCCAGATGCGCCCCGCCACGTGATCATCGAGTCGGCCCACCCGTCACCGCTGTCGGCCCACAACGGCTTCTTCGGCAGCCACCCGTTCTCCCGGGCCAACGAGGCGCTGATCGCCGCCGGCCGCGAGCCCGTCGACTGGACCGTCCCCCCGAGGACCGCCTCGTGACCCCGGCGCTGATCGTCGCCTGCGTGGTGCTCGTGGTCGCCGTCGATCTCGTCATCTTCGGCCGTTGGGCGGGGTGGAGCTTCGGCCTGCGCTGGTGGGGTCGCCCGACGTCGGCGCAGGTGCTGTCGGTCGAGCCGCTGCGGGGGGCACTCATGAAAGGCGGCGCCCCGTGGGCGATGCGCGAGGCCCGCCACCGGGTGCGGGCCACCGTCGAGGTGCAGCCTCCCGGCGACGCCCCCTACCGCACCAGCACGATCACCTGGCACGAGCCCACGGGCTCCCTCGCCGGCCTCCCCGCAATCGTCCGCGTCTCCCGCACCCGCCCCCGTCGCATCTGGCTCCCCCGGGGCGGCGCCGGCTCGCCGGCGCCGGTCGACCCCACCGCCGGCGTCTACTGAGTCGCGCCGCTCGTTCTGGCACCGGATTTCGGTGCCAGGGCACCGAAATCCGGTGCCAGTTCAGGCCGCCTCAGCGGTCTTCGGGGCCGATGGCGGGGGCGACGTCCTCGGGGCGGGCGGCGGCGAGCACGTCGAGGGCCTGGGCGGCGCCGCCGGCGCGCAGGATCAGGGCCCGGTTCCGGGGCAGGAGGAAGCCCGACTCGACCATGCGGTCGAGCATGGCCACAAAGGGGTCCCAGAAGCCGTCGACGTCGACCAGCACGAGGGCCTTGGCGTGCAGGCCGAGCTGGGCCCAAGTGGCCACCTCGCAGAGCTCGTCGAGGGTGCCAAGGCCGCCGGGCAGGGCGAGGAAGCCGTCACTGCGGTCGTACATGAGAGCTTTGCGCTCGTGCATGGTGGCCACCTCGATCAGCTCGTCGAGGCCGGGGTGCACCACCTCGTGAGCGAACAGCGCGCCGGGGATCACCCCGACGACCGAGCCGCCGGCCTCGAGGCACGCGTCGGCGATGGCGCCCATCAGGCCGACCTGCCCGCCGCCGTACACGAGGCCGACGCCCCGGCCGGCCAGAGCGGCGCCCACCTCGCGGGCGAGGGCGAGGTGGCGCGGATCCCGACCGGGTGAGGAGCCGCAGAACACGCCGACGGCGTGGAGCTCGGGCATGACGCCGACGGTAGGCGATCCCCAGGCCGACGGCGGCGGCGTGCGGGTACTGTTCGCGCCCCGGCCACCGGCCGGTCACGGGAGGCACGATGGCGGACGAGCGGGACCTGACCGGGCGGGTGGCGGTGGTGACCGGTGCCAACAGCGGCATCGGGCGGGCGACGGCCCTGCACCTCGCCGGCCGAGGCGGCACCGTCGTGCTGGCCTGCCGCTCCGAGGAGAAGGCCCGGGCCACCATCGACGAGCTGCGCACCGCCACGGGCAACGAGCACCTCTCGTTCCTCGGCCTCGACCTCGCCAGCCTCACCGCCGTGCGCGAGGCCGCCGACGAGCTCCTCGCCACCGACCGGCCGCTCCACATCCTCGTGAACAACGCCGGCCTGGCCGGTCAGCGCGGCTCGACCGCCGACGGCTTCGAGCTGGCCTTCGGCACCAACCACCTCGGCCACTTCCTCTTCACCACCCTGCTGCTCGACCGCCTCCGGGCCTCGGCCGCGCCCGGCGCACCGGCCCGGGTGGCCAACGTCTCCAGCGGCAGCCACTTCGACGCCAAGGGCATCGACTTCGACGCCGTGCGCCGGCCCACCCGCAGCTTCGTCGGCATGAAGGAGTACAGCGTGTCGAAGCTGGCCAACGTCTGCTTCACCCAGGAGCTGGCGCGGCGAGAAGACCCGGCCACGCTGGTGGTGGCGGCATCGGACCCCGGCCCCGTCGACACCAACGTGTGGCGGCGCATCCCCGCGCCGATCTACGCCGTGTTCCGCCGCGTCGTCGGCCTCACGCCCGTCGCCGAGGGCGCCGCCTCGACCATCTTCGCCGCCACCGATCCGAGCCTCGACGCCGACAGCGGCGCCTACGTGGACCAGCACTGCCGCGTGAAGCCGCCCAGCCCCGTCGCCACGCCCGAGCTCGGCGCCGAGCTGTGGGAGCGCAGCGCGGCCTGGGTGGCCGACACCGGCGGCGCACCCACGGCCTGAGCGGCGCCGCGGTCAGCGTTCCCGTCAGACCCCCTCGGTAGGCTGCGCGCATGGGAACGTCGACGAGCGCCTTCGGGGCGGGCAAGCGCGAGGGCCACGATGCCTCCGACTTCTACGCCCGTTTCACGGCGCCCGACATCTCCACCGATGCCGAGGTCGCGGTCCAGCCCGAGGTCGACCGCATCTGGCAGGGCGACTCCCGCCACATGGACACCATCGTCGACAACTCGGTGGCCCTCGTGGTCACCTCTCCGCCCTACTTCGCGGGCAAGGAGTACGAGCTGGCCCTGGGTGAGGGCCACGTGCCCGCCAGTTACCTCGACTACCTCCAGATGCTGGAAGACGTCTTCGCCGAGTGTGTGCGCACCCTCGAGCCGGGCGGGCGCATCGCGGTCAACGTGGCCAATCTCGGGCGCAAGCCGTACCGCTCGCTCTCGGCCGACATCATCACCATCCTCCAGGACCGCCTCCGCCTCCTCATGCGGGGCGAGGTCATCTGGTGGAAGGGCAAGGGCGCCTCGGGCTCGTGCGCGTGGGGCTCGTTCAAGAAGCCCAGCAACCCGGTGCTCCGCGACCTCACCGAGCGGGTGATCATCGCCAGCAAGGGCCGCTTCGACCGTGCCGTGCCCGAACAGGACGGTGACGCCTTCCCCGTGAACGAGTCGGGCCAGGCCCTGCTGTGGGCCGACGACTTCATGGACATGACGACCGACCTGTGGGAGATCCCCACCGAGAGCGCCCGCCGGGTCGGCCACCCGGCGCCCTTCCCGGTCGAGCTGCCCAAGCGTCTGATCGAGCTCTACACGTACCCCGACGACCTCGTGCTCGACCCCTTCATGGGCGCGGGCAGCACCGCGGTGGCGGCGCTGCGGGTCGGCCGCCACTTCGTGGGCTACGACACCGAGGCGGAGTACGTCGCCCTCGCCGAAGGCCGAGTTGCCGACGAGCGGGCGCGCGCCGAGCAGTACCGCGGCCCGGTGATCACCCTGCCGCCGGCGCCCGAGGCCGGCAGCGACGACGAGGACCCGATGGCCCGGGCCGTGCGCGAGGGCAAGAAGGCGAAGGACATCGCCAAGGCGCTGCTGCGCCAGTGCGGCTTCGACGAGATCCGCGAGAACGTGAAGGCCCCCGGCGGCGTGGTGGTGGACTTCGCCACGCTCGGCGCCGACGGCCAGGAGTGGTGGTTCGACGTCTCGGGGGCGTTCACGAGCAGCCGTCCCGGCCTCCAGCGCACCGACACCCTCTGGAAGGCCATCGGTCGGGCCTCGGTGGTGCACAGTGCCGTCGACCCGTGGCCCCGCTACGTGCTCCTCACCACGAACGCGCCCCGCCGCAACAGCGCCGGAGCGAAGGCCCTCGCGGCGGTCACCGGGGTCAACGGCCCTGTGTACGACGTGGTCGAGCTGCTCGACCCCGCGGACGGCCAGCGGCTCGCCGATCACGCCCGGGGCATCACGCCACAGGTGGCGATCCCGAGCGATGCCCGACCCTGAGCTCTTCCCCCAGCGCCGCAACCGGGTTGCGGTCGGGGTCGTGCGCGGCGACGTGCCCCGGGTGTTCCTCGCCGAGAACGTCGAGGTGCTCGGCCGGTTGCTCGCCTTGGAGGTCGTGGCCCGGACGCCGGCGGCGCGCGTCGGCACCCGGGCGCCGGCCATCCGCGCCGCCCTGCTCGAGGAGCGCTGGGGCGACGCCGTCCTGGAGTGGATGAGCGCCACCGGCAACGTGGTCGACGGCTACGACGACGAGCACGTCTGGACCGAGGACCGCCTCGAGCGCGACTTCGCCGACTTCGAGCTGCGCCTCAGCCCCCTCTTCCAGGATCCCCCCACTTAACGATCTCGTTCTGGCTCCAGTGCACCGAGTGCGCCGTCTCAGCCGGTCGCGCCGAGGGTGGGCCAGGGGGCGATGTCGGTCCAGTGGGCGTCGACCAGGCGGGCGGTGCGATCGACCTCGTCGAGGGCGGCCCCCAGGTCGGTGGTGGCGAAGCCCGCCTCGCTGAGGTCGAACAGCAGCTTGCCCTTCAAGCGGGTGCCGGCGCCCCGGTCGAGAGCCCGGGCGTGGCGGGCCCGGCTGGCCACCAGCAGCGACCCCACCGACCACAGCACCCAGCGCGCCTGGGGGATGTCCCGCACCAGCAGGAAGGCGTAGCGGCCGGCGTCGACGATCTTGCGCAGGGCCAGCTCGTCCAGCACGAAGAGGTCCTCGGGGCGCACCTCGGGGCGCAGGTCCCGCCACCCCTTCGACAACGGCTGTCGCTTCGCCTTCAGCTCGACCTGCACGAGCTGCTCGCCGGCGCTGAGCACCTGGAAGTCGAGCCGGTCGAACGACGTGGTCGACGCCTTCAGGAGGGTGAGCGTGGGGTGCACGGACAGGGCGTGCTCCACCTGCGCCTCGATGCCGTGGCGACCGTTGAGGTCGATGACCCAGTCCGAGCTCTGACGCTCACGCATCGCGGTCGTCCTCCTTGGTGGTGTCGACGGGGTCGGTTTCGGCGGCCTCGAAGTCGAAGTCGAGCCCCAGCTGCACGGCCCGCCACGGGGCCGCCAGCGGGGCGACGGGCCCCGGCGGGAGGTCGGCGCCGAAGTAGTGGTGCAGGCGCTGACGACCCGGGAGGTCGCCGACCACGGGCACCGCGTCGAGCAGGACGTCGTTCAGCTCGGACAGCAGGAACTCCGACGACGAGCCGGGCTTGGGCATGTGCGAGGTCACCAGGAGCAGCGGGTGGGGGCACCCCCGCTGGGCCAGGCGCAGGGCCTTGAAGCCGAACTTCAGCATCGTGTCCTGGCGGCGCAGGCCCGCCTTGGTGCGCTCGGTGCGATCGGGCGTGCCGTGGGCCGCCACCAGGAACCGCCGGCCGTTGGTCCCCTCGAGGAGGAAGTCCAGGGTGTAGCTCTCCACCCGGGGGTAGCGCTCGACCAGGGTGGCGCCCATCTCCTCGAGGAACTCGAGGGCCAGGGCGTCGAACTCCTTGCCGTGCAGCGTCGAGCGGGCCTGGGACTCCGAGGCCGGGTCGGGCGGCAGGTCCTCGAACACCTCGGCGGCCTCGTCGCCGTCCCCGGGGACCGCGAACAGTTGCGGGGTCATGCCGTCCTCCGCTCGGCGCGTGCTCCGCTGGTCGTGCGGGCCGGCCCAGGGGCCGCCACGGGTGCGGCGCCGGCGAGGCGCTCGCGGAGCGGCGCCGGGTTGTAGACCACCCAGGCGCCGCCGGCCTCGACCGCGGCCAGGGCGTCGTCGGCGGGCACCACCCGCAGGCCGATCTGATCGGCCTCCTTGGCGCCGACCGGGCCCCAGACGATGCGGACGTCGCCGGCGGGCAGCGCACAGGCCCCCACCAGCGGCCCGGCGACCGCAGGGTTCACCCGGGACACGGCCAGGTGGCGCAGCAGGTCGAGGCGCACCACGTCGTCGGCCGAGTAGCGGCGCCGGCCCGACCGACCCTCGCCGGCGTCCACCGACGGGGTCACCCAGCCCTGCCTCGCCCAGTGGTCGAGCTGGCGGTAGCTGATGCCGGCGAGCTCGTGGGCGTCGCCGGCCACGATGCCGGACGGGAGAGCGCCGCTGATTCCCTCGTCGGCGTTCGGTGTAATCACAGGCGTCATTACACAGGAGGGCATCCGTGTTGTCAACGCCGGATGTGACATTTCCCCGGAATTCTTCGGCGAGGATGTCGAGGACCCGCCGGCGGCTCCGTCATCGGGGTACACCGGCCACCCGGGCCGGCACACCGAGGAGACCAACCATGGCCAAGTACCTGCTGCTCAAGCACTACCGAGGGGCCCCGGCGCCCGAGAACAACGTGCCCATGGACCAGTGGACACCCGAAGAGGTCGACGCCCACATCCAGTTCATGGCGGACTTCGGCACCCGCCTCGAGGCCACCGGCGAGCTGGTCGGCGCCGAGGCCGTCGCCGCTGAAGGGATGTGGGTCCGCTACGACGGCGAGGGGAAGCCGCCGGTGACCGACGGCCCCTTCGCCGAGACCAAGGACCTCATCGCCGGCTGGATGATCATCGACGTCGACACCGAGGCTCGGGCCATCGAGCTCGCCGGCGAGCTGTCGGCTGCCCCCGGCGCCAACGGCGAGCCCATCCACGAGTGGCTCGAGGTGCGGCCCTTCCTGGCCATGCCGCCGACCGTCGACGGTTGAGCGGGGACGGCTGAGCGTGGACGACGCCGGGCTCCGCCCGCTCGTCCCGCAGGTCCTGGGCGTCCTCGTCCGTCGCGGCGCCGACTTCGCGACGGCCGAGGACGCCGTGCAGGAGGCGCTCCTCCGGGCGCTCGCCACCTGGGGGGACGACCCGCCCGACCAGCCGGCGGCGTGGCTGACCACCGTGGCGTGGCGGGCGTTCCTCGACCTGACCCGGTCGGCCACGGCCCGGCGCGACCGTGAGGCCCGCTTCGACGCCGAGCCGCCCGCCGGCGCCGTCCACAGCGCGGACGACACCCTGCGTCTCTACTTCCTCTGCGCCCACCCCGAACTGACGCCGTCGTCGGCCGTGGCCCTCACCCTCCGGGCGGTCGGCGGCCTGACCACCCGCCAGATCGCCGAGGCGTACCTCGTGCCGGAGGCGACCATGGCCCAGCGCATCAGCCGGGCCAAGCGCACCGTTGCGGCGGCCGGGCTGGCCGGCGACGCTCCCGACGACGTCGCCACGGTCATGCGGGTGCTCTACCTGGTCTTCAACGAGGGCTACAGCGGCGACGTCGACCTCGCCGCCGAGGCCATCCGCCTCACCCGCCAGCTGACCGAGCTGACCGACGACCCCGAGGTGGCGGGCCTGCTCGCCCTCATGCTCCTGCACCACGCCCGCCGCCGCAGCCGCACCCGTCCCGACGGCAGCCTCGTACCCCTCGCCGAGCAGGACCGCGCTCTCTGGGACGACGCACTCATCATCGAGGGCACCGGCCTCGTGCAGTCTGCGCTCTCCCGCGACCGGCTGGGCGAGTACCAGGTACAGGCGGCCATCGCCGCCCTCCACGCCGACGCGCCCTCCGTCGACGAGACCGACTGGGTGCAGATCGTGGAGTGGTACGACGAGCTCCTGGGCCTCGCCGACACCCCGATCGTCCGCCTGAACCGGGCCGTCGCCGTCGGCGAGGCGGACGGCGCGCCTGCCGGCCTGAGCGCCCTGGCCGAGGTGCCCGACGGCGTACCCCGGCGCGAGGCCGTGGCCGCCCACCTCCACGAGCGCAACGGCGACCTCGCCCTCGCCGCCCGCCTCTACGCTGAGGCGGCGCGCAACGCCCCCAACCAGGCCGAGCGCGACCACCAGACCCGCCAGGCGGCCCGGGTCAACGAGTTGCTGCGGCGACGCTGACCGACGAGCCCTAGGGCAGGGCGACGGGACGCACGGTGAAGGTACGAACGCGAGCGGCCCCGGTGCCCATTGCGTTCGTGGCCTTCACCTTCACCGTGTAGCGAACGCCGGGACGCAGCGGCGGGACGGTGGTGTCGAAGTGGCGGGCGCCGCCGCCCCCTCCCAGCATCGACAGGCCGACGTTCGCACCGGTGATCGTGACCGAATAGCCGGTGATCTTGGCGCCGCCGTCGAACTCTGGGGGGCGCCAGGACACCCGCACACGGCTCCCACGCTGCGTGATGGCGACGTTGCGGGGCCGGTCGGGGACCTCGTCTGGATCGAGGTAGCGCCCCACGAAGCCCGCCTCAGCCGCCACCCGGGCGAACACCGCCGGGCGCTCGGGGGCCGGGCAGCCGTCGCCGGCGAGCACGACCCCGACCTGGAGTGGGCTCCCCGCGTCGTCGACCACCAGGGGACCCCCGCTGTCACCGAAGCAGGGCGTGGGGAGGCCGTCGACGAGGTCGCCGGCGCACAGCTGGCGGGCGATGTCCACGTCGGTGCCGTAGGCGATGGTGCAGTCCGCGTCCGACGAGATGGGCAGGTCGGCATGCTGGAGGACCGTCGGGGCTGCTGCGAGCGGGTTGCCGGTGTTGCCCCACCCGGAGACGGTCGCCGTCGTTCCCGCCGTGTACAAGGCGGCCTGGGCGGGCGTGGCCAGCGCCACCGGCGTCCCCGTCGTCGACGGCGTGGCCAGTTGGAGGACGGCGACGTCGGGCACGAAGGGGTCGAACCACGAATCGAGATCGACCGTGAAGCCCGGGTGGAGCCGGATCTGGCGCACGTCCAGCCGCTCGGCGGCGCTGTCCCGCCCGAGGTTCACGTCGCCGGCCAGCACGTCCACGTCGGACGGGCGCAGCAGGTCGACCTCGACGTCGATGATCTGGTCTCCCGGACCGACGAGCACCCAGATGCCGGCGACGACGCAGTGGGCGGCGGTCAGCACGGCGTCCGGCGCGATCAGAGAGCCGCCGCAGAACTGCCCCCGGATGTTGAGGCCGGGGACGCTCGGGGACACGAGGGCGACCTGGTAGTCGAACGTGCCGGGGGTGGCCGGCGTGCCGCCGACCACCTCGGGTGCTCCCGCCTCAGGTGCCACCGCATCCGGACCGGCCGTCCGGTACTCCCAGTGGGCGCCGGCCGGCGCCGGCCGGGGCGGCTGGCTGCCGGGGCTCGCGCCGCCGGACTGGGCGCTCGCGGCGCCGCCCGTGAAGGTCAGCATCGCAGCCAGCAGGGCAGCGGCGATGAGCGCCACCGTGAGTCGTCGCATCGGGCCCTCCCCGGGTCGAGGCGCCCGACGGTACTAGTAGGTGCCCGCCACCTCGCGGGCGGCGGCGGCGACCAGGTCGCTGACCCGCTCGAGCTCGTCCTTCGAGTGGGCGAGGCCCGGGAAGAGCACCTCGTAGGCGCCGGGGGCGAAGGCCACCCCCCGCCCCAGGCAGGCGTGGAAGAACTTGGCGTAGAGCGCCTCGTCGGTGCCCTTGGCCGTGGCGTAGTCGGTCGCCGGCGTCTCGCCGAAGTAGAGGCCTAGCAGCGAGCCGAACACCGGCACCTGCGCCGGCAAGGAGGCGTCCTCGAAGACCTGCACGAGCCACTGGCCGAACATCTCGGCCCGGCCGCAGAGCATCCGGTAGGCGCCCTCGTCGAGCAGGGACAGCGCGGCGAGGCCGGCGGCGGTGGCGAGGGGGTTCCCTGACAGCGTGCCCGCCTGGTAGACGGGGCCGAGGGGCGCCAGCGACGACATCACCTCGGCACGACCGCCGAGGGCGCCGATGGGCAGGCCGCCGCCGATCACCTTGCCGAAGCAGGAGAGGTCGGGGGTGACGCCGACGAGGGCCTGGGCGCCGCCGCGGTCCACCCGGAATCCGGTGATGACCTCGTCGAAGATGAGCAGGGCGCCGGCGTCGTCGCAGGCCTTCCGCAGCCCCTCGAGGAAGCCAGGCGCCGGCGGGACGAGCCCCATGTTGGCGGCGACGGGCTCGACGATGACGGCGGCCACGTCGTCGCCCAGCTCGGGCACGACGTTGTAGGGAACGACGAGGGTCTCGGCCACGGCCGAGGCGGGCACGCCGGCCGAGCCCGGGAGGCCGAGGGTGGCCACGCCGCTGCCGCTCTCGGCCAGCAGGGCGTCGCCGTGGCCGTGGTAGTTGCCGGCGAACTTCACGATCGTCGGCCGGCCGGTGTGGCCGCGGGCCAGGCGGATGGCGGTCATGGTGGCCTCGGTGCCGCTGCTGACCAGGCGCACCATGGCGCACGACGGGACCCGCTCGCAGATCGCCTCGGCCAACAGCACCTCGCGCTCGGTGGGGGCGCCGTAGGACGTGCCGTCGCCGGCGGCGTCGCGGATGGCCTCGACGATCACCGGGTGCGCGTGGCCGGCGATGATGGCGCCGTAGCTCTGGACGAAGTCCGTGTAGCGCTTACCCTCGACGTCCCACACGTAGGGGCCCTCGGCCCGGGCCACGAAGTACGGGTTGCCGCCGACGGAGCGGAACGCCCGCACCGGCGAGTTCACCCCGCCGGGGATCACCCGCTGGGCGCGCTCGAACAGGCCGGCGTTGGTGAGATCGGTCATGGCGCAAGCATCGCCGTCAGGCCACGGTCCCGGCCACCTGACCAGCCCGTGCGGTGAGGACGATCCGGCGGCCGCCGCCCGTTGCAAGAACCGTGAGGCCGTCGGCGGCGGCTCGAGGCTGCCGAGAAGCCGGGATCGTCAGCCGAGCGCCTCGGCCACCTCACGGGCGAGGTAGGTGAGGATGATGTCGGCGCCGGCCCGCTTGATGGCGGTGAGGTGCTCGAGTGCCACGGCGTCCCCGTCGATCCAGCCGTTGGCGGCGGCGGCCTTGATCATCGAGTACTCGCCGGACACGTGGTAGGCGGCGAGGGGCACGTCCACCTCGGCCCGGGCGCGAGCGATGAGGTCGAGGTAGGCCAGCGCCGGCTTCACCATGACCATGTCGGCGCCCTCGGCGAGGTCGGCCCGGATCTCCTCGAGCGCCTCCCGACCGTTGCGGTAGTCCTGCTGGTAGGCCTTGCGGTCGCCGCCGTCGGCGATGCTCACGTCGACCGCGTCCCGGAAGGGCCCGTAGAGGGCGGAGGCGTACTTCGCGGCGTAGGCGAGGATCGACACGGCGTCCCAGCCCTCCTCGTCGAGGGCGTCGCGGATGGCCATGACCTGGCCGTCCATCATCCCGGAGGGGGCGCACACGTCGGCGCCGGCCTCGGCCTGGGCCAGCCCGGCCCAGCCGTAGCGCTCGATGGTGGCGTCGTTGTCGACCTCGCCGGTGTCGGTGAGCAGCCCGCAGTGGCCGTGGTCGGTGTACTCGTCGAGACACAGGTCCGCCATCAGGACGAGGTCGTCGCCCACCTCGTCGCGGAGGTCCTTGAGGGCCACCTGGACGATGCCGCCGGGGTCCCACGCCTGGCTGCCCTCGGCGTCCTTGGTGGCCGGCACCCCGAAGAGGATGACGGCGGGGATGCCGAGGTCGACGAGCTCGCGCACCTCTTTGCGCAGCGACTCGCGGGTGTGCTGCACGACGCCGGGCAGCGAGGCGATGGGCTGGGGTTCGTCGATGCCCTCACGCACGAACAGCGGGGCGACGAGGTCGTCGGCCGACAGGCGGGTCTCGGCCACGAGCCGGCGCATCGCCGGCGTCGTCCGCAGGCGCCGCATCCGACGCTGGGGAAAGCTCATCTCGTCCGCTCCTGTTCGCTTCGCTCACGAGCCACTCGGGCCTCCGCTCCGCTCATGCTGCCCAGCCTACGACCCCCGTTCTCGAGGCAATCCTCCCGGGCTCGTGACTGCATGCCGGTACTCCTTGCGGTCGGCTCGGCTGGCGCCGATGATCACCTCATGACGCACGCGCCGACGGCAGGGGTGCCGGTGCGGCTGCGGGTGGCGACACTCGGCGCCGTTGTCTTCGGCGTCACCATCGCCGTGGCGATCGCAGTGTCGCTCCCCCTCGACGACCTGAGCGATCTCGAGGTCATCGCTCGCGCCGCCGCCTTCTACCTGTGGATCGTGGCGATCTTGGTCATCCCCCCCTTTCTGGTGATGCTGGTGCTCGTCCGGCGCCCGGTGCTTTGGTGGACCGGGACCTCGGTGATCCTGCTGTCCCTGGCCATCGGGGCCCTCCTGTGCAACCGAGCCGAAGGCGCCTTCCAGGGGATCGGTCTGCTCTTCTCCGTGGTCTGGCTCTACGGGTGCGGGCTGCTGGCGATCCTCGGTGTGCTCGACCACTGGGTCACCTGGCATCGGCGTGTGCAGACGGCGACGAGTGATGGCGCACCGTCGGCGGTCGACGACGACGGTTGGGGATACTGAGCGCTCCGGTGAGGGTCCTCCACGAGGGCCCCGTGCCACGGAGCGTGACCAGATCCCGGCGGGTGGGACGCTGTTGGAGGAAATAGCCCCCCGATATCGAGGCGCTCCTGCTGTGTCCGTGGGTCATCTTCGGCCCGGGAGCGTGGGGGTGTGTCCGCCGAGGGCGAGCATGGCGAGGGCGATGAGGGCGTCGGGGTTGTGGAACCCGAACGCGATGCGGGTGAGGAGCCGGATCTTGGTG